>JANLUJ010000350.1:0-2499 GCA_031363425.1 Pirellula sp. | reverse complement strand
GGAGCACCGACGTCTCCTAGTCTTGCCAATCTCATAGTATACCGACTGGATTGTCGTCTAACTGGATTGGCAAACAGCGCTGGGATCGACTATTCGAGATACGCAGATGATCTTCTTTTTTCAGGTACCGAATCATTCGGTCGGTTCGCGAAATCATTTGCAGTAAAAGCTGGATCCATTGCATTGGACGAAGGTTTTCAAGTTCAATTTAGGAAAACTCGCATCATGAGATCAGCAACACAACAGATGGCTGCCGGAATTGTCCTCAATCAATGCACTAACATGAAGCGCAACGAGTATGATCGTCTGAAGGCAATTTTGTGCAATTGCGTTCGACATGGGCCGTCGAATCAAAACCGAGACGCAATAGCCAATTTCCGAGATCATCTGCAAGGTAGGATCAATTGGGCGCGACAACTTCATTCGGTTCGCGGCGCAAAATTGGCCTCGATGTTTGATCTGATTGATTGGACGAAGTGAGGCCTCTCGCCCGCGATTCGCAGTGTATCCCTCGCATGCATCTATATACCTCAGGCTTGGAGTTTGTACAGCTTTAGAACGCCCCAATGGGCTTGCCCATTGGACGTGAAGTTTCCTGGCTAGGGAGCGATCGCATCAACCATTTCCCGCCTCCCCACCCAGTCCAACGCCTGTGGCGTTGGACTGGGTGGGGAGGCGGGCGTTCGCTTGGCACACCTGTCTAGCCAATAAGCTTTGGCTCCAACGAGACGAGCTCGTTGGGGGCCTGCAAAAAGCGTTGGCAACAACGCGACGAGCAGACGAGCTCGTTGGGGGCCTTATCGTTCTGTTTCCAGGCAAATAAGCGCACGTCCCGAAAACGCTTCTCTATGCGAACTTCGCGCCGGTTATCCGCTCGTAGGCGTCGACGTATCTCGCTCGGGTTTGCGATACAATGGTTTCAGGTAACTCAGGTGGTGGGCTATTCTTATCCCAACTCGTTCCCATCAAGTATTCTCGAACAAACTGCTTGTCAAATGACGCTTGCGAACGGCCCGGCACCCAGCTTTCGGCTGGCCAGAATCGGGAACTGTCGGGAGTTAGTACCTCGTCGATGAGGATGACGCGATCATTCCACCATCCCCATTCCAGCTTGGTGTCTGCAATGATGATGCCCCGTTTTTTGGCAAGTTCAACACCCCGGCGATACACCCCGAGCGTTTTTTCACGAAGCTTATTTGCAAGATCGCTCCCTAGGGACTCGACCATCGTTTCAAAGGATACGTTCTCATCGTGACCCGATTCCGCTTTGGTTGCAGGTGTGAAAAGCGGTGTTGGCAATGAGTCGCATTGCCGTAGGTTTTTTGGCAATTCGATTCCGCAGACCTGCCCTGTCGCTTGATAGTCCTTCCAGCCGCTTCCCTCGAGATAGCCGCGAACGACACATTCGAACGGTATTACGCTTGCCTTGCGCACAACCATGCATCGCCCTTTCAAATCTCCATCTGGATCATGTGTTCGAACGTCGTCGGGAACCACATCGGTTAAGAGATGGTTCTCAACACCAAGTTCAGCAAACCAATATAGGCTGAGCCGCGTTAGAACTTCCCCTTTGTCGGGAATGCCGTTGGGCATGACCCAATCAAATGCACTGATGCGATCCGTACTTACGATGAGCAACCGGTCCCCAAGATCATATACGTCTCGAACCTTTCCTTGACGACGTGGGAATGGCAAATGGGACTCAAGCAATGGAGGGCGGGTCATTTCACCTCTTCGGCGGTCATACGATAGATTGCGTAGTAACCACCATCTGGATACTGATACGACGTTGTGTCCATTTCAAATTTGCCTTTGACGGTGACAACACGGGTCGCGAAATTCGTTGTCTTTCCAGGAGCCATTTCGATGATCACGCAATCGTAAATAGCTGCGCCCGGTCCAAAACAGCATTCCTGGTTGTCGCGTACCAAAACAAATTGTTTGATGCCAGCCTGTTGAAAGACTGACGTTGGCAAGATGAAGCCACGAAGTTTCACGATTTTTTTATCGAGTTCCTTGATCTCCTTGGTCAGCATTTCGGGTTTGAAATCAGCTCCTTTTTCTATGTCGAATTTGAGGTCGTCGAAGGTGATTTCACCATTCTTACGAGCGGCTTCGCGAGCTTTGCGTTCACTTGCCTGTTGCCGTTCGGATTTCGGCTCCGTCTTTTCTGGCACAACTACTTTTCGCGGATCGGGTCTCGTCGTCAAAGGCTTTGCCGTAGAGTCATCGGCAGCTTTTTCGGACTGGGACGATTTCTGTTCGGCGACCGGCTTCTTTCCATCTGGTACCGCGGCGTTTGCAATTTGTTGAGAATATGAAACTTCAGAAAAACTACCAATACACAGGCAGGCGAAACAAATTAGAAGCCGTTTGTTCCAACGAAGAATCTGCACTCGATATTGCATTTTCGTTGCCTGCTATTTTTTCGGACTGGTGTTTATATAGATCTGATTTTTCGCCAGTCACATCCTACCGATTTTCGCCAAAGCAATCCAT
>JANLUJ010000323.1:0-2994 GCA_031363425.1 Pirellula sp. | reverse complement strand
AAGGAGAGTAGCTCGGCACTCCGTGCCGAGAAAAACGGCACGGAGTGCCGTGCCACACTGTTTACCGCGAGAGAAGCTCTCTACGGCGTGCAAAGCGATCTTTTAAATTTGTAACGATTGCCTGGGCTTCGGCAAAGTTGGGGGCTGTCGCGGCAAGATTGTTGATTTCGTGCTGCAGACGGTCTATCACGCCCACTAGATCGTTATCTACGTCCAAGACTTGCTTTAGCTTCGCCTCGTCGATCTTGGTGCTTTCAAACCACGATGAATAACCTTCGACGGCCGCTCTCATTTTGGACTGAGCCAACTCAATACTGGATCGCAACTTTTCGCCTTCAGTGATGGCGGCGAAGTTCGCTTGATCGACCAGCGGGATCATAAAGGATTGCAAATCACGTTTGCATTCTTGAAGCCGATCTGCCAGATATTTACGGACAGCGGAGTCATCGTCACGTCGTTTTTGTTCCGATCGGTACGAACCAAACCCGGGAACGTACTTCGCGAGATTGTCCATGATTGACTCAGCCATATTTGGACCAGAACTTGCTAAGCGTTAACGATGTCGCGCATTTTTGGTTCTAGGTAGGTTACGGTACTGCCCATGCTGGCAAGATTGCCGTATTCGCCCTCGGGAATCTGGACTCGGTGCCGCTTCCGCAGCTCCATCACAATGTCCAAAAAGTCCATGCTATCCATTTCCAGTTGCTCGCGAAACGATTTATCGTCGTCGATGGTGGAAAGATCCTCGTCCGGTGCGATCTCACTCAGAATGTCCAAAATTTCTTCACGGATTTCCGCGGGTGTCATGGAATCCAAAACTCCTGGCTAAATTCGTCCTCGGATGCTAATGCATGGGGGTGCCAATCGGCCGAAAAAAGGGGGAATAGTTGTGATTTCGAAGTCGCTGGGCTAAAACCGCCGAACTCTAAAACCGCCGAACAATGACGACAGAATTGATACCAAGCATGCCAAACGAGTTATTTAGAATGTAATCGACGCGGGGCAGCTCCTGCGGTTGGTTGATCACCAAGCCTGGCAACGCACATTCCGGATCTAGATTGTCCACATTTATCGTGGCATGGCAAACCCTGTCTTGAAAGGCGGGCAAGTTTCCAGCCAGTTCCAGGGCTCCCGCCGCACCCATCGCATGGCCAATGAAGCTCTTGGTGTTGTTGAACCGAAGTGTATCGCAGCCTTGGAAAACATTGCGAAGTGCGATGCATTCCTGGCTATCCCCGGAATTGGTGCCCGTCGCGTGGGTGCTCACGATATTGATTCGGTCGGGCGTCAATCCGCCGCGGTCCAAGGCCATTTGAAGGCACTGAGCTTGGCGCTCCGGATTTGGCAGGACGAAGTCGGTGGCATCGGTATTGATGGCGTAGGAGACAATTTCCCCAATGATATTGGCCGACCGAGCTTTGGCATCGGAAAGTCGTTCCAAGGTGTAAAGGCATGCCCCCTCCGCCACCACGATTCCGTTTCGGGCTGTATCGAAGGGACGAGAGGCTTTGGCCGGATCCTCGTGTGAGGCCAAAGCTCCTTGCGATTTGAACGACGCAAAAATACCAAATGTGTGAATGCTTTCGGAAACACCTCCTGCAATCGCCAAATCGCATTCTTTCAGGCGAAGCATTTGAACACCTTGAATGATCCCTGCATTCCCTGCCGCACAGGCTGCACCGATGGTGTAGTGCGGACCGGTAATTCCCATGTTGAGAGCGATCTCGCCAGCTGGATTATTGGCTACCGTGCGAGGATTGTGGTGATGTGACCAATAAGTGGTATCGTAATCGTATGCCTTGATCGAATAGATTTCGTTTTCGGTTTCGACGTTTCCGTGTTCGGTCACACCGATGTAGATTCCAACACGAGATTTATCGACGTTTGGCCAATCCAAACCGCTGCGATGAATTGCCTCAGAAGCAGCCCAAATACCAACGGTACCAGCCCGGGTTCCGCGTCGCATATCTCGCTTGCTTTGGTATTTCGTGGTCTCAAACTCGCAAACCCCAGCCAATGTATCGCCAACGTATCGAATGTTGTATTTCCTGACTCCGCTTTTGCCTTCTAGCAAAGACGCTCGGAATATCTCCAAATTGTGGCCGTTTGGCGAAGTCAACCCGATGCCGGTAATGACTACGCGTTGGTCATCCGGCAATTGACTGGTTCGATCAGCAATCATTCAACAACTCAAAAACCGAGGAATCTTCAACCGACAAATTCTCCCACCGAAACTATCCGGTAGACCAAATATTTGCAAGCGCTGCATCGACCGAGTTTCGTTTCGGCTATCTACATTCGCTTCAGGATGTACACGACGTCTTCTGAGCTAGCGTCAATTTCAATCGGATCGTCGATGTCGTACGTAAAGTCATAGGCAGTCTCAATGGACCACTCCGGGACTTTTTTGATCATCGATGCAAATTGCTTCCACGTATAGCTTCGCAACGCCAAGCAGTCGTCGATGCGAATGGAGCCAGTGGGCCGGTATATTTCAAACCGAAGATTGAACCGCTCCATCCTCGCTTTGATGTCTTTATCGCGAGGCCACATGCGTGTATTGATCTGCAAATTCCCACGTCTAGCTGTCCAACTTTCCGTGTCAGAGGGAATGCCCTCCAGCGGCGTCAAATGAAATCCCAGCGCGTAAATGCCACCCGGCCTCACGGCGTTTGCCATCGCTTGAAAGTGGGCTACCGCCGCCCTTTCGGTGCTCAAATGACGGAACGAATTGATCGTATTGAAAGCAGCATCAAAGGGTTTTTTGACTGTAAAGTCGCACATGTCGGCGACCCACGCAGTCTGCTTCAACTCATGTTTCTTCAGTCGAGCGTTGCAATACGCAATCGCCTTGGCATTGAGATCCAGCCCCTCTGCAACATATCCCTTTTTAGCCATTCGAAACAGCAATCGACCGGTTCCGCAAGCAGGTTCAAGGACCCTTTTGGTTTTGCCGTCCACATGCTTCTAGAATCTGCATTCAAGAAGCATGTG
>JANLUJ010000314.1:0-3465 GCA_031363425.1 Pirellula sp. | reverse complement strand
CGCAAAAAACGGTCTTAGAGGGATTTAGTCGAGGCGGCCTTTTTACCCTCAATTGGGCGGCCCGCAATCCGCAGAAAGTCGCATGTATCTACAACGATGCACCGGTCTGCGACTTCACGAGTTGGCCTGGAGGAATGGGGCGAGGGAAAGGGTCTCCCACGGATTGGGAAAGACTGAAGATGCTTTATGAGATAAGCGACGAAGATGCGGCCAAAAGTAAATGGAATCCAATTCATCAGCTTGAACCCTTGGCACTCGCGAAGATCCCTTTGCTGCATGTTTGTGGTGCTACCGATGATGCGGTCCCAATCGAAGAGAACTCGTTGTTAGTGCAAAGATCCTTTCAAGCGCTTGGTGGTTCCTTTACCCTAATCTCAAAACCGCATTGCAATCACCACCCTCACAGTCTGCAAGATCCGACTCGCATTGTCAATTTTGTTCTAACGCATACAGGATTCGAAGAGCAAGTGTCGGAGGCATTGACGCCGTTCGGCTACGACTACTTTCAAATGCGAAACGGTCTTGTGAAATGCCGTGAGCAGTTCGAGCAGAAGAAGCGTGGCCGCGTGGCCTTCCTCGGCGGATCTATTACTGCGTCCAACGGATGGCGCAATCAGGTTTGCGACGACTTGAAGAGGCGTTTTCCTGATACAGAGTTTGATTTCGTAAGCTCAGGAATCCCATCCCTCGGTTCCACCCCGGGCGCATTTCGCTTTCAGCGAGACGTCTTAGCACATGGGCCAGTTGATTTATTGTTTGAGGAAGCGGCTGTAAACGACGACACCAATGGTTTCTCTGACATTGAGCAGGTTCGCGGCATGGAGGGTATTGTTAGGCAAGCAATTCTTTCCAATCCGCAAATGGACGTCGTATTGCTGCATTTTGTCGACCCTGGAAAAATGATCGAGATTCGAGCAGGAAAGACGCCGGCGGTAATCGAAAATCACGAACGAGTAGCTGAACACTATCGTATTCCATCTGTCGATCTCGCTCGCGAAGTGACCGAGCGAATCGATGCCGGAGAGTTTACTTGGGAAAAGGATTTTCGCGACCTACACCCGTCCCCATTCGGTCATGAACTATATGCCAAGTCGGTTGGACGGATGCTAAACGCTGCATGGTGTGAGAGCAATTCTAAGTCAACGACCACCACTCAGCCATTGCCCAGTCCACTCGATAACGCGAGCTATTTCCATGGAAGACTCGGCAGCCCAACTGTTCTACTTGAAACAAAAAAACTGGCTCTCGTGGACGGTTGGCGAATCGATGAAAAGTGGAGACCCGAAGGGAAAGCAGGTACCCGACCGGGCTTCGTCGATGTTCCAGCCCTTGTCGCCGAAGTACCAGGCGCAAGCTTGAGACTGAGTTTCACTGGAATCGGTATAGGGCTGTTTGTCGCTTCAGGACCCGACACAGGGAGTGTCGAATATCGAGTCGATGAAGGCGACTGGCAAAATCAATCGCTCTTTACGCAGTGGAGTTCAGGGTTGCATCTTCCCTGGGCGAAGATGTTGGCTTCTGAACTCACTGCTGGAAATCACACCTTGGAGTTACGAGTCGGTCAGCAAGCGGATGAACGAAGCAAAGGTCATGCGATTCGCATCATCCATTTCTTAATCAACGATCCTACCGTCGCCGCCAGCGTGGTGGATCAGTTCGGTCCGACCGACCTTCTATCTATGGGTGGTTCGCATAACAACGCTAACTCGCCAGAGTCAAATCTTATTGGTGGTCCAGTCCAACAAAAAGTAGACGTAGCCCGCGGTGCATCACCAACGACCTATGTATCGAACGACGATTCGCCGTTCCTGTTGATACATGGGACGAAAGACCTCACTGTGCCGTTCCAACAATCCGAATTGCTTTCGGCGGCATTGAAGAAGGTCGGTGTCGATGCATTGTTGGTTCCGGTCACTGATGGCGGTCACGGAAACTTTGGTAATCCAGAGATTCCTAAACGAGTGAAAGCGTTTTTTGACAAATACTTACTTTCACGAGGGGGTCCGGTTTCTACGGAATCCATCCAGGCTGGCGCAACGGCACTCAAATGAACGCTTACGTTTATGCGACATCGATTGTGGATGACTTGCGTTACAATACCATTAGGTAACTTCCCTACAACTTGATATTTACCGGCAGAATTTTCATGCAACTCAATAGAAGAACTTTTGCTTACTTGTCGGGGATGAGCATTGCGGCTACCCAATTTCCGTGTGGTCATGCTTCGCCATCCGGGCGAAAGCGAATTGCGTTTCTTGGGACGGAGGTGCGACAGCATTCGCATGCTCAACATTTTCTAGACCGACATGCGATGGGTTACACGTTTGGAGGTCGGTGGCAAGAGCCGAGGTTTGACATTGCTTCGGTATTCATCGATCAGTTTCCGGAATCCGATTTGGGTAAACAGAGGATCGCCAAGTACAAGCTGCGAGCATCCTCTACCATTGAGGAGGCGTTGACGCTAGGCACTTCAAAACTTGCTGTCGATGGGGTAGTCATTATCGCAGAACACGGCGAGTATCCTGTCAACGAAAAAGGCCAGAGGCGATATCCGCGATACGAATGGTTCAAGAAAGTAGTAAAGGTCTTTGAGGACTCTGGCAGAAGTGTACCTGTATTCAACGACAAACATCTGTCTACGGTGTGGTCCGAGTGCCGGGAGATGGTGGATGATTCAATTCGATTGAAGTTTCCATTCTTGGCTGGATCATCGCTCCCAGTTACTTGGCGAATGCCAGCTACTGAAATTGAACTGGACACCCCGCTCAAGGAAGGTGTTTGTGTTTGCTACGGGGGTGTCGACAGCTACGACTTCCACGGTTTAGAGACAGCTCAGTGCATGTCCGAAAGACGGCGGGGGGGCGAATCAGGTGTGAAGCGAGTGCTGGCAGTCAAAGGAGAGCGAGTATGGCAGGAGCTGGAACACGTAGACCGGCGAGATACGCAACGGCTTTTTGTAGCGGCATTGACAAGGAGTCACAATCTGCCGGTCGAGGGTGGTTTCCCAACGGCCCCTGTTTCGTATGAGTGGGCAAAGGAAGTCATGAAAGGCGCTGTCACGGCCTACTTCATCGAGCACAATGATGGGTTCCGAACGGGCATGTTTTTATGTCCAATCCAGGACTTCAACTATGCAGGAATGAGGGCCGACACTGGGGCGATCGTTTCGTGCCAAATGTACTTGCCAATGCCTACTCACGGTTCGACGACTGCGGATTTTTTTAATCCGTTGGCTAGGCACATTGAAGATGTTGTCTTGACTGGACGAACTCCTTATCCAGTGGAGCGAACCTTGCTTACGTCTGGGATGGTCATTGCTGCCGTGGATTCGCTATTTCAAAAACAGGCATCGATCGAAACGCCGTTTCTTTCTGTGAAGTATCAAGCGCATTCAGAGTCTGCATTCTGGCGTGAATAGTTGAAGATTCCAACTGATTGACTGTAGAACGCAACTTTTTGATTTCC
>JANLUJ010000174.1:0-2890 GCA_031363425.1 Pirellula sp. | reverse complement strand
CAGCATGAAGCCCGGATGCATGATCACAACATTTTGGCCAGCTGCGGCCGCATCCACGGCTAGTCGTTCGGCCATCCTTTTTGTTACGACATAGGTACAAGGAATCTGCCCATCACCTGGAGTGTCCTCATCTACGATCGTTTCTTTGGCCCCTACGGTTAAAGTATTTACGGTAGAGACGTGAATAAACTTTGTACCGCGTTGACCAGCCTCTTCTAACAAAAATTGGGTCCCGTCGCGATTCACATGCTTCCCAATATCGAGGAATTTCCAACCGATATGAATGTTTGCCGCGCAATGAATAACAACATCGAAATGGTTTTCAAAAACTTTGCCGAGCTTCTCTCGATCTGTGAGATCAAGCTGAAAGACTTCAATATCTAAACCTTCAAACGCCCGGTTTTTGACATCCGACCGGCAAATGCCAGATATTTTCATTCCGCGTTTTTGTGCTAATCGTGCAATGTTATTACCTAATAATCCGTTTGCACCTGTGATCAAAACTTTCAAACGCTTGACTCCTCAGTTCGGACAGACTTCGTACAGTAACCAACCGGGGGGAGGGCTGCTAGTTCGAGTGTCATGGTTTATAATCTCGACCCACTCGTCCCTATTTCAATTTATCGAAAATCCCTGATGCCGATTATCACGACTCGCAATTTATTCAAACAGTTCGGTACAGGCGACGTCGCCGTCGAAGTATTGCGGGGGGTGAATCTGACTATTGAAAGCGGTGAGTTTGTTGCGGTGATGGGGCCATCTGGATCAGGCAAAAGTACGCTCATGAGTATCATCGGCGGAATTGAACCGCCGACAAGTGGCCAAGTGATCCTCGATGGGGTGGACATCGCTAACTTGAACGACGACCAGCGAACGATCATGCGGCGTCGGAAGATTGGTTTTGTATTTCAAGCGTTCAATCTCATCCCGACTTTGACTGCGATTGAAAACGTTGCTCTCCCGTTGGAGCTTGACGGTATCGACCGTAAAACGGCCAAAGCGAGCGCGGCAGAAGCTCTGGAGCGAGTGGAACTGCTTCACCGCGCGGACCACATTCCGGCCAAGCTTTCCGGTGGCGAACAACAGCGAGTCGCAGTCGCTCGTGCGATAGCTATCAAGCCAGCGATCTTGCTAGCCGACGAGCCAACCGGCAACCTTGATTCGCGTCAGAGCGGTCGCGTGACTCAATTGCTTCGGAATCTTGCCTCGGAGTCGAAACAGACCATCGTCATGGTAACACACGATGCAAACGTTGCTCGTTCCGCGTTTCGATTGTTAATGTTTCGAGATGGAAACATTGAACGGGACATTCCACAGGACGAGTTTGCGGCTAATTCACAAGCATTCAATGTTGGGTCGGGACCGTTTCCAAAGGCGGCTTTGCCAATTGCATCCGATTCAGCGATTCTCTCGGAGGGGAATCGCTAATGCCGTTGAGAAGACTCTCCATTCGGGAAATCCGAAGCAGGCCAGCGCGTAGCTTGCTGACATTGCTGAGTATCGTAATTGGCGTCTCCGCGATGGTTGCGACATACCTTGCATCGGATTCGGCTCAGCTTGCTCAGATTGCGATGGTTCGCGCGGTCACCGGAAATGCGTCTCTCGAAATCGAAGCCGTCGGTGGTGCCTCGTTTGATGGCAAGCCGCTTGAGACTGTCGCAAGGCTAAAAGGTGTTAAGATTGCTTCGCCCATTTTACGTCGTTATAGCAATATGACAGTAAAGAAGCCGCTTGGAAACGCTTTGGCAGATGCGGTTGACAGTCGCGAGCCGACTTCCAAGCGATATCGTGTTCAACTCCTGGGTGTCGTTCCGGAATTGGACAGACAGGTGCGAAACTACACTTTGGTTGCCGGCAAAGACCTGGAATCTGACACCACCGATTCGGCATCTATTCTCATGGACGCTAATTTTGCGGAATCAGCCAAGGTGTCCGTCGGTAGCTCCGTCGATTTTCTCACCAAAAATTCAAAAAGTTGGATCCAATCTGCCGAAATCGTTGGCCTCGTGAAGCCAAACGATGCAAGTTCGGGAATTCAGTCTGGCTTGATTGTGGCCCAGCTTCGCACCGTCCAACGTTGGACCGAATCGTCTGGCAAACTGGACGCTGTCCAGATCGTGCTCGACAAGGATGCGAAAATCGAACAGGTTGCAGAAGCGGTTGGCGCACTCCTTCCGGCAGGACTACGCGTTCGCCAACCGACTATGCGCAGCCAAGTTGCCGACGAAAGTACCGTGGCTATGCAACAGGGACTTCGACTAGCTACAGCCTTCGCACTGATCATTTCCACCTTCATTATTTACAACACGTTTCAAATGAATGTGGGGGAGCGACGCCGACAGTTAGGCATCCTGCGGTCTTTGGGAGCGACCCGCCGACAGTTGCTTTGGATGATCGTTCGGGAAGGTCTTTGGCTCGGATTGATTGGAACACTATTGGGCTGTTTTGTTGGCCATTTTGGTGCAGCTATTTTGCGAAGCTCAACTTCGAAGCTTCTTCAAATCGAAATTCCGCCTAGCTCTTGGTCGGTTTGGCCATACGCAATTGCAATCCTGTGTGGCTTAACCGTGGCACTCTTGGGGGCTTTCTTTCCTGCCATGAGAGCGTCTAGGCTATCACCATCGGAAGCCATGAAAGTAGTAGCCCAAGGTGAGTTTAGTACATCTCGAGCTGCGTGGTTGTGGCTAGGTGGATCCCTGATGATAGTTGGGTTAGCAATTCAAGCGTTAGCGGTGCTTCGCGTGATCAACTTGAGCCATGTCGTCTTTGGGACAATGGTCATGAAAATTGGCATTGTCTTTCTCCTTCCCGCTCTGATTGGCGATCTCACGGCCTGGGTAACGTGGACTCTTAGTCTTTTTTTGAAGACCGAGGGGATGCTTGCCCGTCG
>JANLUJ010000172.1:0-9724 GCA_031363425.1 Pirellula sp. | reverse complement strand
CACCGTAGATAGTCACCGAACTTGGATCGATCATCTCTCTCGCAACGGTCAAAGCGTCGCGCACCCCAAAACATAGACCCATGTATTCAGCCCGAATTACTCTCATCGCTTCACTCCCAAATGAAAAATTAAATCAAGTCGGTTTTTACTCTGTATTGCAAAGTTACTGTTCAAAAAAAAGCCCAAGCCGTTGGACTCGAGCTAATGATAATTGTAAATTTGAGCCTGAGGCGCGAGCCGATTTCTTGGGCATTGATCGGCTAGGAGGTGGGATTCAGAAATACCGCAGGCTTGTCCTGCTGGATTGTTCTGCTTCCAAGCTAAACTCGACCCTTCCTGAAGTCCCGCAGTCTCGACTCATTCTCCGGGTTCCAACTCAATCTCCTCGTTCCAGTGCCCAGTAGAGAACCAAAGCGGTCAACATTTGACCACAGCCAAAAGAGACGCCCATCAACCAAGGCGAGTACGCCCAGCCACGGGTCGCCAAAACAATGCAGACTAAACCACATAGGATGAAGTACAACGCGACAAACGAAACCAGTTTGGGGAGAAATCGAGCGGAGGCCGCAACACCAAGCCCAAAAATAATCGACCAAAGCCCAGGCAGCATCCAGCCGACCTCCGGAGCGCTCCAGGCAATCGCTAGTGTCAATAAAAGTCCCGACAACAACGCGGGGATCATCGGTCCAACGGCGCTGCGCGTCATGTGTCGAAACATGGGGCCGGACCGCCAATAGCGGGCGACCACCTCACCAAAATTCAAGAAGGCGCAAATCACGGCGATGCGCACCCATAGCCCGAGGAAATCGTTCAACTCTGGCGATTCTGGATTTACCCAACGGGTCTGAAGAACGCATCCGATCCAAGCCAACAGGCTCGTGGCCAAAATCGAGGCAGACCGATAACCTCGGAATGTTTCGGCTCGGTGCAAACTCGAACGAATCTCGGCCAAGTCTTCTAAGGCTTGATCAATGGATCGCGTGCTCATCCCATTAATCTAGTCGCGTGCGTTAGACTTTGCAATACAAAGCATGCGGGTTTTCGAAATGCATTTTGGTAAAAATGCTTGCCCAGTTAGTTGGATCTTATTCGAACGGAGTTGGACGATTGAGGACGAGGAATAGTGCCTTTGGAGGCTTCCTTTTGAGTAACATGTCGTCCGAGTTGTGGGGGAACCATTCGATGAAGGATTACTGGTATGGGGTTGCTATGAACGACTACCTCCTTGCCATTGATTCTTTGTAAATGCTTTTCTGCATTTGCATGGCTCGAGAACGCCAAGACCAAAACCACGCCTGCAAGTGGAGTCGCGATGATTTTTAGGGTTGTTTTGATTTTCATGATTCCAAGTCCTGGATTTGAGTCAAAAATGACGGTTGTCTCATCGAACTCTATTGTACCCCGTCGTTATCCTCAATTTGAAATTATTAGCAAGATTGAGGGCATTTCGACGGGAATGGCGTTTATGCCGATTGAGCCACCGGCCCAAGGATTGTTCCTACATATTCCAGTGCTATCGACCTTGAGTTCTCCTTGGACTTGGAAGAACCTAATGGGATCGATGGTTACCAATTGCGCTTCGGGAGAGGCGACGCTGTTTAAACGAGGGATTCCATGCATTCCGGTTGGCTAGTTGAAATGGCAAGCTTGTGGGGATACCACGGGTCAACGCTCGTAGGTGAGCGAGACGCTTTGCCAGTCGAGGCTGTCAATGAATACTGGCTTAGGAGTCGCATTCGTTTTGATGGTTGGAACGCAATGCTCTCGAGTCTTCCCGCTCGGACCTTGTCGCAAAGTATTGGAAGGCGCGTACGAGCTTGGCGAAAACTGCGTAGCGTCATAGAAGAGATACTACTGGCAGAACCGCTTACAAGGGTTTGCGTCGCGGTTGCCGCACAATTAGAGGAACGTCAAGTTGATTGTGATGCACGAGCCATTTTGCACAATGTTTTGACAACGCACGGTGAAGTCCGTAACCGCTGTTTGAAGATTATTTTGGATGGGGTAGAACGAGGCATCCCAGAAGCCGAGGAACTGAACCGACTGCGGCATTACCTTGAGCATTGGACGGACATGTTGCTTGGTTATTTTGCCAATTCATCTTTGGGCGCGCAGTATTCATTTTCGGTATCCCGTATGGAGGAGTTTGCCGAGGATTACAGCCAACGGAAACTTGGTAACGAATCCAAGGTCGTATGGTCTTTGCTTCAGGCTAGCTGTCGAGCCTGGTTGGACGAGCATTGCAATCACACACCTGTTTCGCCTCGCATGAATCAACGGATTTGCGAAGCGGCGATGGGAATGATTCATCCGCATTTGTTTGACTCACTCGGATGCATGCGAACTCGATTGATTCAATCGATCGAAAATGGGATCGAACACGCCGATGCAACGGTGCAGAGTTTAGAAAACGGATCCTGGGAATCGATTTCGCACGTACTTTCCGGTTCGACCAAGCGGAAGCCGATTCGATTTGAAGTGTAAGCGTTTTTTTGACACTTCTCGCTTAACGCCACCATGAATACACTCGTTCCCAGGCTCTTGCCTGGGAACGGACTGTCTTCGAGGCTCTGCCTCCTGCATCCTTGGATTTAACGATGCGACGGTAGGCAGAGCATGCAATTCCCTCGGTTCCCGGGCCGAGCCTGGGAACCAGGTGGTGGCGTTCGCCGAGAAGTTTCCGTTTTTTCTTGTATTCGGACGAACAGCCGTTGCTCGATACGGTAACATCGTTTGAATGTGAGCAGCCAATCCTTACACCGCAGCTGATTTCGGAAGTCGTCGATCCGGTTGGACGCCGACTTCACATCGCCTTTGTTTGGCAAATGATTATGGCATCCGTTCCGAAATACATACCGCACTACACACTGGTTGACTATGAACAGTGGCAAGGTGATTGGGAACTATGGCAAGGAATCCCAGTCGCAATGTCACCTTCGCCGTTCGGCAGGCATCAGTGGGTCTCAGGACAGATCGTACGTCAATTTTTGAATTCGTTGGACGCAACTTGCAAAGATTGTTTTGTATTGTTGGAAACGGACTGGATCGTGGCAGATGATACCGTCGTTCGCCCCGACGTTGTCATCGTTTGCGGATCGTTTCCTGAACGACATATCATGGAGCCGCCTCGTTTGGTGGTCGAGGTGTTGTCGCCGTCGACTGAGGAGAAGGATAGGACGGCCAAGCTGGATCTGTATGCTTCTCAGGGAGTCGAATACTATTTGCTGGTTGATCCTATCGCGAAATCCATCGAAGCCTTACATAGGGAGTCAGCGACGGGCAAGTACGAACCGATGCCGGTTACCGAAGATTTCACATTCGAATTCAACAAGTACTGCCTCGCTCGATTAGATGTTGCAGCTCTTTTTCGAGTGACCGGCTAAGGCCCTAGAACCGAATGCGGAAGTCATTCGGTCAATGCAATATTGGGCAGACGTCGAACCAACTGCGACCTTGCGCCTGCATCCATTCGGTGCATTGCTCTGGCCCCCACATGCCCGGCTCATAGGGATTGAGCGTTGGTGCGGCAGGACTCTTCCAAGCGGAGATAATCGGGTCGATAATTCGCCAAGCTTGCTCGACCTCGTCGCTTCGCGCAAACAAACCAGGATCGCCAATCAACGCATCCAATAGAAGTCGTTGGTAAGCATCGGGAAGTTCTTTGCCACTTGTGTCAAACTTAAAATCGAGTTCGCTCAGCCTGAGTTTCATATCCGAATCAGGGACCTTGGATTGGAAGTACAATTGTAGGCCTTCCGCAGGCTGAATCTGTATCACGATTTTATTGGCTTCTGGGCGAAATGATTTGTGGTCCCCGAAAAGCATGTGAGGTGGTTCGCGGAACTGAATGACAATCTGGGTGGAACGGCAACTCATGCCTTTGCCGCTTCGCAAATAGAACGGAACACCTTTCCAGCGCCAGTTGTCGATGTACAGTTTGAGCGCCGCAAAGGTTTCGGTTTGGCTATCGTCAGGAATACCTTGCTCTTCGCTATATCCTGCGTATTGGCCACGCACTCCGTACTCGGCAAAGTCGCTTCCCTTGTATGGCCGAACACTTTGAAGCACCTTGACCTTTTCATCGCGAACCATTTCACCGGTGTATCGAACCGGTGCTTCCATGGCGGTCACCATCATGAGTTGCAACAGATGATTTTGAAACATATCGCGAAGGATACCGGCCTTGTCATAATAATCTCCACGTCGGCCCACTTTAACTTCTTCGGCAACCGTGATCTGAACGTGATCAACATAGTTCCGGTTCCAAAGTGGCTCGAAAATCGTGTTGCCAAATCGGAACACGAGAATGTTCTGAACCGTTTCTTTGCCCAAATAGTGATCGATTCGATAGATTTGGTCTTCTCGAAAGGTCTGGTGAATCGACTCGTTCAGAAGGTTGGCCGACGCGAGATCGGTGCCAAACGGTTTCTCGATAACTACGCGCCTCTTGCCGTCTTTTTCAAGATTGAGTCCGGCTTTGCCTAACTGTGCGATTGCCGCAGCATAGAGTTGAGGCATTGTCGACAAGTAATAGACCCGGTCAGTGGTTAGCGACCCTTCTACTTCCGTTAAGAAACCTGCCAGCTTATGAAAGTCGTCTTCGCTTCCTATATCACCTGGCTGGTAATAGATGTTTTGAGAAAAAGCTTGCCAAGTTTCCTCGTGGAAGTCGCTCTTGACGTATTTTGACGTAGTCTCGGCTAGCTGCGTTCGCCATTGCTCGGAGGTGAAAGCGCTGCGCGCAACACCGACGATTCGAGTCGGGTTCGGCAATCGTCCTCGCTGGAATTGTCGATACAACGCCGGGATGAGCTTACGGCTCGTTAGATCGCCGGAAGCCCCAAAAATCACCATCGTATGCGACATGAATTTAGTCCGCTCTGAAGCCGAGTTGTTTTTGTAAATTTTGAAACCAGGGCTGTAGAGCGCGATCGCTTTCTAGCTGGGAAACTGTCGAAACGCCCTCGAGAGGTGCTGCAGCGAATCGTTCGAATAGCGAATTCACTTCCGGGCTTAACTCGACCACCTGCACTACGTAATAGATGGTTTTGTTGCTATCCGCAACAACGATCGTTTCATTCGGCTTGCATGAGAAAACCGCTTCCATGAAGGAATCGTCAACCGGTTGCAATAGCTCGACGTTGCTAAGTTGCAGGCGGCTTTCCATGCGTGCAAACATGGGATTGAACCAAGTAAAATTGGCAGGTTCGAGCACCAGAGTTTTTTCCTCTGGAGTGGCCAGTGAATCCTTGATCGAAGAGGAACCGACTTTCGAAGCGATCTCCCGCGCGCGTCCTTCTGCCAGCTTGAACGCTTCTTGCTTGCGCCACACTTCGATGATCTGGTCTCGCACACTGTCCACCGACGGAGTCATGGGTTGCTCCTCTTTTATTTTCCAGGAAAGGTATCGTTTGTTACCGCCTGTGAAGCCAAGCGAGGTTATGGGCGTATGGAGTTCGCCAAGGCCAGCAGACTCGTTGACCAGCATTGCGAACGAAAAGGGCTGATTCCTCTGGCCTCGCATAACAAAGGAAGTTCCGATCGGCGTACCCTGAATAGATTCTTGGTTCACCATGCCAGTGATCCCGTATTCGAACCCCTGCTCTTGGCCAAGCTTCGCAAGATCAATTGGTTCTGGGGACTTTACATTCTTGATTTTTTGAGCGATCGCATCTTGATATGCCCGCAGTTCAGATTGATAGATGCTCATCGGGCCAATTAGCTCCCCCATGCGATCCTCTACCACTTTGTAGGCTGCTCCTGTTGCTTGTTCCCTCGCAATTTGTTCTTTGACTTCTTCGAAAGTCTTGGTCCGCATCGGCGTGCTGTCGGCGACTCCATCAACTGTTTGAGTAGCAGCACCAGTTTGCGGGAAAGCGGGAAGTCCAGGTGCCGTCTCGATTGGCTTTGGATCCGACAGCTCTATGGAAGCAGCCGGTTCGATTTTTGGAGCCGGTTCGGTTTGCACGGTCGGTTCGGTTTGCACGGCCGGTTCGGTTTGAGGGGTCCCCTCAGGTTTTGCTTCTTGAAACGAAACCAACTTGAATTGGACGTCATCGCGTTGAATGGAAGCATTGTTTTTGGGGTCAGGCAAAGCAGGTGGTAGTGCAGGAGAACTTTCCGGTGCGGTTGTTGTTGGTTCAGGTGACGCGGCGGGAGTAGCAGAATCGGTGGACGGAGGGATCGCGGGCGTACCGACTGCTTCCTGTGCGATTGGGACTCGGAATTGCTTTTCCTTTACGCGACGTTCATATTCTGCGAGGAGCGTCGCCTCTGGCACCAATGCCATTTGTTCGGTGATGATCTTTTCGACATCGATTGATAGGTACTCAAAATTTGCTGACTTGGGTCTCATGAAGGCCGGTTGTATGGCCATCGTTCGACGTGATCGAGTGACGTCCTTTCCTACTTTGTAGATGTCTTGTATCTCTTTCTCCGTTGGTTTGTTTTTGACTTGGGACTCGAAGTCATTCACAAAAACAGGGAATGCTTGGATCTTCGCCGCCCGATTGAATTTGAGAAAATCTTGCCAGTTTTTGCTGGGGGTTGTTAAGGCTGGACGACCAAGGGTCCTCGACTCGCGACGATCTTCGAATCGCAATCCGGTGCCCGCCAATCGGAGCACTTCGTTTTTTGCCAATTCCTCGCGCATCATGATGTTGAAATCGAACAAGTTCATTTGTCCTTCGGTCGCAACTTTAAGGGCCGTTTTGATTTGTTCGCCATCCAGCTTGCCATCCACAAAGCGTTTTAGAAACAACTTGACCGATTCGTCGTCGAAGTGAATGCCCATTCGGTTCGCTTCAGCAACCAGAAGTTTTCTTTCTAAAATTCGCTCCTGCGAGTCTCCATCGCTCGTTATTCCGACCAAGCTTAGGTCTTGTGCGAATTCTGGGACATTGGGCATGCCACCCTTGTTGCGAACATCTGTGGCGAGTTTTCGCAAGAAAGCGTTAGCCATTCGGACCTGTTGCCACTCGCGATTGAGCTCGTCCATCCGTATGGATCCACCCGTCCAAGAGGCCAAGACAGGATTGGCACCCCCCCGAGAGTTTCTTCGTCCGGAACCAGAAAAATACTGAAAGACCGGCGAGATGACGAACGCGACAATGGCGATGAAAACGGCTCCAGCCATCCAAAGCTTTTGGTTTTTTCGGAAAATAGCAAATGGGCTGGACATTAGACAAATCAATCCTTGGTAGTCGGCATTCGAGTTAAATCGGCCCAATAAAGAGGCACTCAAACAAGGATTGTAGGTTTTCCTCGCTTTGACGCAATTCCAGTGCTCGCGCACTTCGCAGGGCTTGACAAATCACCGACGTTGCGGTGACAACCCTTGTGCGTGAGGTAGATTACCAGATTCACGGACGAGCAAATCGCATTTCGCCAATTCCACCTGCAACACAAAATTTTTTATGAGTGAAAAAAAATCCCTCGTCATCGTCGAGTCTCCCGCCAAAGCGAGAACGATTTCGAAATATTTGGGGAGCGGATTTCAAGTGGAAGCCTCCATCGGCCACATTCGTGACCTTCCTGGGGGGGCTAAGGAAGTTCCTGCCGAGTACAAAGCGGAATCCTGGGCTTCGCTCGGGGTCAATGTTGACAACGGTTTTGAGCCTCTTTACATCGTTCCAGCGGACAAGAAAAAACATGTTTCTTTTTTGAAGGCGGCGCTGAAAGATGCAAAGGACCTCTATCTGGCGACGGACGAGGATCGCGAGGGAGAAGCCATATCCTGGCATTTGCAAGAAGTTCTGAAGCCCAAAGTGCCCGTTCATCGGATGGTTTTTCACGAAATCACTAAAGAAGCCATACAGAACGCCCTCAAAAACACGAGGCAAATCGATCAGGGGCTAGTCAAGGCACAAGAAACGCGCCGCATTTTGGACCGACTTTACGGTTACGATATTTCACCACTTCTTTGGAAGAAAGTCCGACCGAAATTATCGGCTGGACGCGTACAGAGTGTCGCAGTCCGTTTGATTGTGCAACGCGAACGCGAACGAATGGCCTTTCATTCAGCCACCTATTTTGATCTAGATGCGATGCTTGAAACGAATGGTAAAGAGAAATTCGAAGCGTCTTTGGTGAGTGTTGCAGACAGGAGAATTCCTTCCGGTAAAGACTTCGACACATCGACAGGGCTCCTCAAGGACCCCAGGATGCTCCAACTGGACGCCGTTTCAGCTGATGCTCTCCGGGAACGGCTCGCAAAAGCGCCGTTCAAAGTGGTCAGCGTTGAAATCAAGCCGTACACCGAACGGCCAAAAGCCCCGTTTACAACGAGTACACTGCAACAGGAAGCAAACCGCAAACTTGGGATGACTGCCAAGGATGCGATGCGAGTGGCGCAGAGCCTTTACGAAAACGGCTATATCACGTACATGCGAACTGACTCGACAACGCTTTCCAAAGAGGCAGTCGATGCCGCGCGGGACCTTGTTCGATCTCAGTACGGAGATGCGTTCTTGTATTCGACTCCTAGAACGTACGCCACCAAGGTAAAGAATGCTCAAGAGGCTCACGAAGCCATTCGACCGGCGGGTAGTCCATTTCAATTACCTGAAAAAATCAAGAGCGAATTGAACTACGATCAATTTCGTCTGTTTGAACTGATCTGGAAGCGTACTATCGCTTCGCAAATGGCGGATGCAAGGAAGCAACGGGTTGTCGTTGTAATCCAAGCCGATGATGCCATTTTCCAAGCGACGGGGACATCGATCGAGTTCGAGGGCTTCTTGCGAGCGTACGTTGAAGGAAGCGATGACCCAGCGGCGGAGTTAGCCGAAAAAGAAAAGCTCTTACCGGATGTGAAGCCCTCGGACCCGCTCAAGGCCTTGGCGTTGGATTCGGTCTCGCATACTACCCAACCGCCTTCACGATTCACCGAAGCCTCTTTAACGCAAGGTCTTGAAGAACGGGGCATTGGTCGCCCCAGTACATACGCTTCGATTATCGACACGATTCTCAAGCGAGACTACGTGTTCAAGAAGGGAAATGCATTGGTTCCAAGCTGGACTGCATTTGCAGTGATTCGACTTTTGGAAGAGCATTTCACGTCGCTGGTCGATTATAAATTTACGGCCGAAATGGAAGATTACTTGGACCAGATCAGCCGCAATGAACGAGAAAACTTGGCCTATCTGCAGGAGTTCTATTTCGGTGAAGAAGGTGTTGCTGAAAACGCTGCACCGGGGGGCATTGGACTTAAGCCCCTGCTTGCGTTGAAGGTTGCAGAGATCGATCCTCGCACAGCGTGTTCGTATCCGCTTGGTTTCCTGGATGGCAACGTCGAATTGCCTGTCTCCGTTCGCGTTGGGCGGTATGGTCCCTATGTAGAACAGGGCGAACGAAGAGCAAGTATTTCGGAGGAAATGCCTCCCGATGAAATGACTCTTGCGCTGGCAGTTGAAATGCTGGCCAAGCAAGAGCTCGGCGAAGAACCGATGGGATATCATCCCGAGACCAACAAACCCATTTATATCAAGCAAGGCCGCTTTGGCCCGTATGTTCAAATGGGCGAAGCAGATGATGAGGACAAAAAAAACGCATCTTTGCTTAAGGGCATGACCACCGAGTCGCTTGATTTGGAGACAGCCGTCAAGCTGCTTATGTTCCCACGCACCTTGGGGATTAATCCGGCGAATGGCGAACCGATCATCGCATCCCAAGGGAAGTTTGGACCCTATATCAAAAATGGAACCGACACTCGATCTTTGGGAGC
>JANLUJ010000148.1:0-4449 GCA_031363425.1 Pirellula sp. | reverse complement strand
CTGGGACACTTGTATCTGCATAGGTACCGAACGCCGCAATTGCAGCGATTGCTTCGTGGCGTACCTCGATCGTTTCCGTCCCGTCGCACATGATTTCTTTGAGAGCCCGAAGGACTTCTGCAACCGTGCGCTGATCAAGTTCGGGATGGACAGCTGCTGAAGCAATCGCATTCAGAGTTGCAAGCCTTAGATCTTCTTCGAGTTGAGTCGAATGTGCAATTTTGCACAACTGTCCCAGTTGGTTGGCTTCGATGGGTGCAAGCCCATGAATCACTCGAATTGCATATTGTTTGTTCAAATCGCTTTCTTTCATCTCGACAAAAAGCATTGACAGTAGGCGTTTGCCGGTGGTCTGCCAGCGCGCTAAGGCATAATCCGCTACCCGTGTCTCATCGCTTTGCAGTTCATGTTTAAGCACCGCTAGTCGCAGGCCATCGTCAAAACCTGAGTCACCAGCCATGCGATCGATAATTTGTAGGCGTCCGGCTAAGTCATTGGCTTCATAAAGTGACATCGATACCGACAGATTGCTATCAGAGATAACAGAAAAGTTCGGGGTTGGCAGCATTGGAAGAGGAGACGATTCACTTGACGCAATTTCATTCATTGGCCACGTTTGATTTTCTAGTTTTGAGCGTGCGAGCTTTACAGCCAAAACATGGCGTTCTTGAAATGCGCCTCGCGACATCTGGTTTTCGGCAGATGTGAAAACACCAAGCAGCCTGCGAGCTACTTGTACTCCAAACTCGTGGTTTGAAACGCTTTTAGCAACTTCGGCAATAGACCATTCAGCAGAATAACGGACATGTTCGTCTGGATCCAACAACAACGGGACGAGCAGACTAATCGTTTTTTCATGGTCAGCTTCGATTCTCCCGAGAGCAAATGACGCATAGAGTCGGACATTGCTATCTGAATTTTGCAAGCAATTCTCAAGCGGTTCTATGGAACTGTCGGCAAGTTTGCCTAGGCTACCTATTTCCGCCAACTTTGCCGCCGCTTGAATTTTCAACTTCGCGTTTGGTCGCCGTAGCTGCTCAATACAATCCTTGATGATGTTCGAGTCTGTGCCTTGGAGATTGGCGGTCGCCAAAAGAAAACCGAAACAAAATAAGACGGCAAGACGAAGTGCATTCTGGATCATTTAAGGCCTCCTGCCATAACCATTTAACAATACGGTTTGAACGACTCGTTCCTCTTTAGCGATTTAATGCGAACGCAGCAAGATGAAGGAGTCGGCGGTGTGGTGAGACGAGCGAAAGGAGTTGTGCTGCTCCCTCAGTTTGGGTCCCTGACCGGGGGTGCGCCGCTTCGCGACGACCCCCGGCTACTGTCTTCAATCCCTATCGGGATTGGCGCGTCGATCGAACAACCGTTTTGCTTTTCCCTCGCTTTTGGGTAGCACCCCGTTCGAAACAGGCACTACCTGAAATCGCAGGTTCAGCTGGATAGAAAGCCTTTCTGTAAGCCGTTCGGAGACTTTGGCTTCATCGCTTTCATTTGACTCAAATTCGAGAGTCAATTCATCCATGGCTCCTTTCTTTGAGACCGTGAGTCGATACTCTAGGATGTTAGGAAAGGATCGGACAATTGCATCGATGCTCGAGGGAAAGATATTGACTCCACGAACCACAATCATATCGTCGGTTCGTCCAAGCACACCGGATTCAAGACGCACGAATGCGCTGTCGCCATTCGATACGTGGCGAGGACTAACGAGATCGCCCGTGCGATACCGGAGTACCGGTGCACCAACTCGGCCTAGCGATGTGAGGACTAATTCATAAATACCGCCTTCTGAATCCAAATCCGATAGCTGTTTTACGTCGCCTTGGTCGGGTTCCCATGGCAAAAACTCCGCAATGAAATCGCTTTCAATAACATGTATTGCTTGGCCATCGGAGGAGCCGAATCCCCAGGGCCCGACCTCCGTTGCACCCGCGTGGTCCATCACTCTGGCACCGAAAGCCGATTCAATCTTGGAACGAATTGCCGGAATACTCCCGCCAGGTTCACCGGCCACAAACACTTGACGAATCGACGAGTTCAGCAAGTCAATACCGCGTTGTGCCGCATCGTCTGCCATATGCATGGCGTAACTTGGCGTACTAAAGATCACAGTTGGCTGGGCCGACTGAATCATTTCGATGCGAGCGGCCGTCGACATGCCACCGCATGGAATAACCATGCAGCCACGTTTCAAACAAGCATCGTGTGCGCTCCAAAATCCGATGAACGGTCCAAACGAAAAAGCCATCATGATGCGGTCGTTAGGCTGAATCCCACATGCATCGAGAACATATTGCCAAGTGGCTATCCACCATTGCCAATCTTCCGCGGTATCCAGGATCACCATCGGCCTGCCACGCGTCCCGCTCGTTCGATGGTACCGACGGTAATATTCTTGCGGATAGGTATGGTGCAATGCAATTCCACTTGGATCTTCTCCCAGCCAATCGGACTTTTTGGAGGTGGGCATTTGTGACCATTCCGCAAGTGAGGTTACGGTCATCGAGGAGCAGCCAAATTGCTTTTGGTAATATCGATTGCATGGCAAGACTCTGGCAAGGAGTTTGTTCAGTTTCGTTAACTGAAGTCGCTCAAGTTCGCTTCGGTCGCATTGTTGAATTGCAGTACGTTGAAGACTTTCGTTCAAAGGTGTTTCCTGTAGTGAAATTGGGAGGTCATGTGCTAGTCAAAAATATTGTAGTTTACCGTCACAAAGACGATGCGACATGGTAAATGCAGCATGGTGGTCCGCGGGCCGAGAGTGCCGGGGGGCATGCTTCCTAGTGCCACTGATTGGAATTAGCGTTGCACAGGGGACTACTCGTTCCCAGGCTCTGCCGAGCCACAATTGGCCTGCCACTACTTATTGCCTGAGAGATATCCCGGTTCGTACAAGATCGGGCGAGCGATTGTATGGTACAGACCCCAGATCATGCAGCCCAAGCCGCCGATGGGTACCACGGTTGCAGAAGCAACTTTGATAAGAATGGCCTTGACGTTGCCTTGAAAGAGAACGCCATTGTTCCATTGAGCGAAAGCCAGCCCAGCCCACCAAGAGCCTAGAATCATAGCGGAGATGCCGAGAACGACCATTGCCAGTCCCTTTGTGGAACCCAATCTCTGACCCTCGCTGTTGGCTTTGAATTCCGCAGAGAAAGCGACGCGAAACAACAGATTCAATTGAACCGCTTCGACTGGAGCTTCTAAGCAGCGGCTATCTTCGAGCAATAGCAGCACACGGGCTTGAACCTTGTTTGAGTCTTTAAGGACTTTGGTGTAGGTTCTTGCCCCGATGAGTTCCCCCCAGGTTAAGTCGTACTTGCGCTCCAAGGTGCTTGCGATCAACCCCGACTCATCCAGCACCGCCACGCAAATCCATCTCGCCCGAATCCAAACAGCCATCATACCGCACAGGCAAGCAATCGTTGCACCAAAGAACAAAAGCATAAAGTGGTCGAAGTCTCGAAATGCTTTGGCTCCAAAAAGTGTCACGGTGCCAGCCAAAACCACAAGTCCCAATACGGTTGCAGCGACAAACGAGCCACCTACTGCTCGTTTCCGATCGATGGTGACAATCGGATCCTTGAGCATTGCATCGTCGAATTCTCCATCCGCTAAATCTCCTTCTGGATTCATGTCATTTGAGCTGTAGGAGTTGTCCATACTTAAGAAAAGTTCGAATAAATCATTTTATTCGTTCCACTCCCACTATTCTAGGCAACCAAGAGCGCAAAGAACGCAACCATAAATAGCCGGTTTTTCCCTATCCACCACAGGAAAAATTAAAGCGAAGGCAAAACTGCGACTTTCGACAAAAACGGAACGCTAGCAGAAGATTTCCGCACTGTTCTGCTGTTCTTTTAAAGGGAAGATTGCCGACAGAACAGATTAGCCTTTTCAGTTTCTCTTCGGGTCAATCTGCCAATGCGAAACACCGCAACCAAATTTACCAGGCTTCGCAAAAAGCGCGGGTGCCTCGTACTCATGGCTGCCACTTTGGCGGGACTCGGTCATTCTCTAGGATCCTTTGCATTAGGCCAACAGCCCGCCGCAGGCGAACAGCGAATCGATCGTCGCGGTCAGCCCAAAGGTGAGGGGACCTCGACACGGGAGGCTCGCGATGCTGCGATTCAGCGAATCCCATTCCAACAGCTTACGACGGAAGCGGGCGCTCGGCTCAAGACAGTTGTTGCAAACGCAAGTTACTTTCGCAGCATGCCTTCCGAGACGGTCGACTGCGATCCCGAGATGTTTTCATTCCTCGTTCGGCATCCGGAAGTAATTGTGAATATCTGGGACGTCATGGAGGTAACCAAAGTCTCGCTTCAAAGGAGTGGTCCATACCAGCTTCAAGGAAGCGATGGGGCAGGCACCGCCAGCAAGATGGACTTGGTTTTCGGCAATGACACGATGCATATCTATTTTGCAAATGGATCATAC
>JANLUJ010000115.1:0-2467 GCA_031363425.1 Pirellula sp. | reverse complement strand
CCGGCTTGGTTGCGCAAAACAGCAAGAAGGGGTCCACGCAGCAAGCTGAAATGATTGCAGCTGCGTTGGCCAAAGACACCATTAGACTGAGACGCGTTATGGCGGATCAATTTGAATCGATGGACAGTCAGATGGCAGGGATGGCGCACAAGGATGGAAAAAGTACTTTGCTGACCGAACGAAACACAAAAGCGTTTCAGGTCATGGAAAAGGAAATGAGGGCGGGTAAGAAGAAGCTCGCCATATTTTATGGAGCGGGACATCTGTTGGATATGCATGAACGATTATTGAAAGACTACAAAGCAACTCAAACCAATCTCGAATGGCTCGACGCGTGGCCGTTGAAGTAATTGAGCCGCGGGCGCTAGCCGCGATTCAATGCGTTCACCAACGCGGCTAACGTCCGCAGCATAAGAAAGCACAGGAACTCTCAATGGATCGACGACGTTTTCTAGCGACAGGTGCAACCGGGCTCGCATTCATCCATGTTTCCAATAGCGTCGCGGCCCATCCACAAGCTAGGCAGGTTGGAAAAGACGCTGGACTTAAGGTCATTGCTTCTGACCCGTTGGTTCTTGAGACACCGGACAACCTGTTAGCCGCCTCTCGAATCACACCGTCGTCAGCGTTATTCGTCCGCAATCACCATGGTGCAAAACAATCGGAGGACATGCAACCTAGGCCTCTGACCGGCGAACTGGAACTCATTGGATTGGTCTATAAGCCGGTCCGATTTCCGCTTGCGGACCTTGCGAAACTGCCAAAGACAGAAGTGGAGATGGTATTGCAATGCTCGGGCAACTTCCGATTTCAGTTCAGCAAACTCTCACCGATCAAGGGGACGCCTTGGAATAAAGGGGGGATTGGTAATGTTCGATTTGCTGGCGTGAGGATCTCTGATTTTTTGAATGCGATCGGATTGACCGTTTCCAAGGAGGCCAAGTATGTTACTGCAGAAGGTGCCGATCAACCTGAGAAGACCGACCAGATCGACTACGAAAAGAGTGTTCCGCTCGATGTTGCAGTGACGAGGGGCATTCTAGCCACAGAGCTCAACGGGGTTGCGTTACCTGCCGTTCATGGTGGACCACTGCGACTGGTGATTCCTGGTTATTATGGCAATGTGCAGGTTAAGTGGTTGACCAAGTTGCGATTCGAAGCAGTTGAGACGTCGAACTTTTTCCAGCTCCCTGACTATCGAACACCTAAGCAGCGGATCGCGCCTGGAACGTCCATTGACTACACCTTCGACAATAGTGATCCGAACTTCGACATGAAGATCAATAGCCGAATCTTCGCCCCAATCGATGGCGCGCGAGTATCCTCGGGCATGAAGATCGATCTTCGGGGTGTCGCATGGAACGATGGTGCAGCAGACTTAGTCGCGGTCGAAGTATCACAGGATCAAGGGGCGTCATGGAGGTCGACTAGTTTGGCGCCGTCCGCTGGCCCGTATGCCTTTCGCGAGTGGTCAACCAGCGCGACTTTTGAAACGGGTGAGCACGCACTTTGGATCCGGGCCGTCGACGCATTAGGTCGAACTCAACCACTAGATGGCGGATTGTTTTGGAACCCAGGTGGATACGGTTGGAACGCGATTGAAAAGATCCGCGTGACCGCGGTTTAGAGGTACATGCCTTGGAAGGCAAAGTATCCAAGGGCTGCGATCGTCATCGGGACGCCGTAAGGCAGCAGGTACATCCGCGACTTGCGTTCGGCAGCTCGTTGGAATAACGCTTCTGAGTCTCGCACTTCCACAAACTCGCCGACGAGCATATTGAACTGTTGAAAGTGTTTTTTCCATCGGCCTGAATAAGCGATCATCAAGATGGCCATGACTCCACCGACAATTGCCGTGGTAGCAAAGATGTTCCAAGTGTGTTCTGCGTGCACCCAGGCTCCAATGCCGGCGAGTAACTTCACATCGCCTGCACCCATTCCGCCGACCATGTAAATGCCATACAGGAGTGCAAGTCCAAAGAACGTGGCCAGCAGGCTCCAGCCCAAGCCGGACCAACTACCCGAAGCAAAGCTATAGACCCAACCGCTGATGATCATCGGGAAAGTGAGCCAGTTAGGAACTTTCAGTTTCCATCCATCGATCACTGCTGCGACGACGAGTACGGCCGATACAAACCAAATGTGCCAGTGGTTCACAATGCCGTCCAAAAGAGAAGTCGAATTCATGAGCATAGGTCCTTAGCAGATGTCGCCTAGAGGATGCAAATTGATTGATTGTATTTGGATAGGATTGATGCCGAATTGGCCGCAGCGATTCCTGCTCAATCGCAAACTCAAAGAAGCCGGCAGACCGATCCGCGAAAGATCGGATCGGTCGCCGGTTCTGTATTGAGGTGTTCGCACCCATGCTTCGGCTGAGCCGAGCATACTTCACAAACTAGCTTGCAGTACCGAGTTGGTTTGCAACGTTTGTGAACGTCGTGCTTGCGTTCTTGCCGATGCTTGT
>JANLUJ010000093.1:0-10837 GCA_031363425.1 Pirellula sp. | reverse complement strand
CCGCTCGGTCCGCTTCCGCGTAGTAAATGGTGCAAAAAAGTTTCAACCTGATCGTCGGCATGGTGTGCCATTGCAATCCACCGCGCACAGTGGCTTTTGGCAACTTCCATTAAGAACTGGTGACGCAGTTTTCGGAGTTTGTTCTCGTTTGGGTTTGAGATTTCCGTACTTCTGGCGCGTTGGACGATGCATTTTAGACCAAGCTTGGCTGCATGCGATTCCACAAATGCTTGGTCTGCGTCACTTTCGGCGCCGCGCAATGCGTGGTTAAAATGTGCCACGATCAGCATGTCGGTATCTGGTCGAATCTGAAACAAAGCTTCAAGTAGGGCCGTGCTATCGGGGCCACCGCTCACGGCGGCTACGATTGTCGAACCTTGCCAAAGCTGAATCGGCCACCGGTCTAAAATAGTCTGAAGGATGCTTTTCGATGTTTTCATAGAAGTTCGAGAAATGGATTCGATTGGGCTACTGGCACGACAGAGGACAATGAGTATCCTAATACAAGCTGACAAATGCCGTTGAAACGATTCAACCCATTGCACTTCGGCGACAAAGGTCCGCTCCACCATTGCTCCTCGCAATGGCACTACGTTTAACTTCTGATGCTTAGGTAATTTACATGTTGCGAAATCCAATAGTACTACTCTCGGTGCTTTTGAGCAGCTGCCTATTTATTGGCTGCAATAATTCCGATAGCAAAACTCCTGCGCAGACAAAATCAAAAGAAACGCTGAGCACGCCGATTGATAACGCGGAGTTAACCAACCGGCGGACGGGCAAAGCCCGGGGATTAAAGCGTATCGTTTTGCTCAATAATACCGACTCACCATTTTGGGATGCAGCCAGAGCTGGAATTAGCAAGGCATCTTCGGACCTTAATCTTGCCGAGCTCGGATTCTCGGCCGGGATGGATACCAATGACGGTACCGATCAGGGGCAAATTGAGAAGTTACGTCAGTACGGCACTCAAAGCGATATCGTAGCGGTTGTGATTTCACCCACTTCTGCATCCAACCCTGCCGTCGCCGACGAGTTAAAAAAGTTAAAGGAAAAGGGGATCATCATCGGTTGCTTTGATAGCGATCTAGACGAAAAGTTACGTTCGTATCGAGAATTTTATGTCGGAACGGACAACGAAAAGGGTGGCAAAGTTCTAGGTACAGCCGCGAAGAATCTAAAGGCTGGTGGTGGAGAATATGTCCAATTTGTTGGACTGGATAGCCAATTGAACGCGATCCAACGCATGGATGGATTCACCGCTGCGGTTGGATCTAAGTTCAAACAAATAGCCCGGCGCACCGATGATACGGATCGACTGCGAGCTAAAGACAATGTACGCCAAAGCATTGACCAAAATCCCAATTTATCAATTCTCGTTGGCATCTGGTCTTACAACGCTCCGGCGATCGTTGACGTGGTCAAGGAACGCAAACTAAAAGACAAGATGACCGTCGTAACCTTTGATGCAGAGCAACTTGCCATTCAGCAAATGGGTGAGGGCATGATCGATGCTATGGTAGTTCAAAACCCATTCGGTATGGGCTTCGAGTCGGTGCGCTATTGTGTTGCAAAGCTTGGCAAAGACGAAAAGACACTCAAGGAAATGTTTCCAAAAATGGGTACACCAGGTGGTGACATGATGGATACAGGCCTCAAAGTGGTTGTTCCAGATAGCGGCACGGTTCTCAAGGAAGAGATGTTCAAGGAGTTTGGTGCCGGTGTCGAATTCGTTTCGATGAGTAAATTCCAAGAGTGGCTAAAGCAGTACGGTCTGACAAGCTCATAGCACGAAGCGCAAGCTTGTGATTGCAGCTCATAGCACGAAGCGCAAGCTATTGATTGCAGCTGTGAGCCGTGCGACAGTTTTACACGGCCCGGGGGGCCATGCTACAGTCTTGCATTTCGCCATATTTACAAACAGGTATTGTGAATGAGTTCTCAACCGTCAGACCTGTTTTCGCGACTTTGGTCGACTGTTGAATTCAAACTGATTTTGGCATGGTTGTCGGTGGTCGTGGTAACTGTATTGGTAGATCCAGGCCATACGTACTGGAACAATCCTGGCAATGCGGCAGAACTAATTATCCGTAACTCGGTATTGCTAGGCTTTTTCGCGCTGGGCAGTGCCGTGATCATCATATCTGGCGGCATCGATCTTTCGAGCGGATCGGTGATTGCCATGAGCGCAACCGTTTTTGGCTCTCTTCTAATCGCTCTCGATCCCACTGGCTTTCGCGAAGGGCATATCGCGACTTGGGCTGTCATAATCGCTTTCATTGGGACACTCCTGTCAGGTGCCATGGTTGGAACACTTCACGCTTGGCTGATCACTTGCGTGGGCTTGCCGCCATTCATCGCAACATTGGCGACGTTGGTTGGTCTTCGTAGCTTCAGTCGTGGCGTTACGTTGGCGATGACGAACAACAAGTCTCAGATCGATTTTCCTGACTTGGCGCTTCGAGATTCGCTCAAGGATGTGACTAGTGTCTCGCTAGTCTTCCTGGTGTTGGCCTTTGCGATTTGGTTTCTGATGAGCCGAACAGTTATTGGTCGTCACTTGCACGCGATGGGTGGCAATGAGCAAGCCGCGAGACTGAGTGGAATACGAACAGAGCGGCTCAAATGGCTTGCATACGTCATCGGCTCGGTTACGGCTTCCATGGTTGGCATTGTCTATTTTGCGGATACAGGATCCGCCAAGCCGGACATATTAGCACGCGGCTATGAGTTGAACGCGATTGCGGCTTCGGTGATTGGTGGCTGTTCCCTACAAGGTGGAATCGGTACTATTCCAGGGACGATACTTGGCTGCTTGTTCCTTAGAACGGTGATCGATTCGGTAAACAAAATAGTTGGTTCAGGGGCCGATGTATATGAGGGGATGATCGTCGGTATCGTCGTCGTGATGGCGGTGACGTTTAGTCAACGCACGGGTACGGCCAAGGCTCAGAAATTTTTTGCGACACCAATTGGATGGGCATGTATTCCAGTCCTGAGCGTTCTGACCGGCATATCATTCTTACTTTTCTTTCGCGACAAACCTTGGTTTTCGTCGCTGCACGCTTTGGCTTTCGGCGCCATTGTTGCATGCATTTTGACTGCGCGTGGGGTCATGGAACTTCGGGCAAAACGAGCGTGAGAGCAACGAGTTAACTAGCCATGGTAAAATCCGATGCAGTTATTTCCATTCGAGGAGTGGGCAAGCAGTTCAACGCCGTGCGAGCGTTGAACGACGTGAGTTTTGACGTGGTGGGCGGCGAACTACATGCGGTGATGGGTGAAAACGGTGCAGGCAAAAGCACGTTGATGAAAATCCTATCGGGAGTCTATTGTGAGTACGAAGGAGAGTTGTACCTCCGAGGCAAACCCGTTCATTTCCAAAGTACCCGCGATGCCGAGAGCGCTGGGATTGGTATTATCCACCAAGAGTTGAACTTGGTCGAGCAACTGTCCGTTGCCGCAAATATCTTCTTAGGTCGAGAAATTAAACGATCCATTTGGATGTTGAATCGATCGGTTGGGTTACTGAATCAAGGCGCGATGGACCGATGCGCCGCCGAGTTGCTCACGCAACTCGAGTCCAATATATCGCCTAGAGCGTTAGTGAGCTCGCTCCGAGTTGGTGACCAACAATTGGTTGAAATTGCGAAAGCGATTTCTTTGGAAGCGGAAATTCTCATCATGGATGAGCCGACCAGTGCATTGACGGAATCGGAAGTCGCAAGACTATATGGCGTAGTCGATCGATTGAGAAAGCGTGGCGTAACAATTCTTTACATCTCGCACAAGATGGACGAGGTCTTTCGGCTAGCGGATCGTATCACGGTTTTACGTGACGGTCAGTTTGTGCAAACGGTTAAACGGGAGAGCGCTACGCCGCGCTCGATAGCGCATTTGATGGTTGGTCGCGATATCGAGCCAGCACGGCGGCGCGAAAATAATCAAGCCGCCAAAATTGTCTTGGAAACGAAGTCACTCTCGCTTGCTTGGCCAGGACATCCGCGCGGATGGCGCCTCAAAGACATTGATTTCCATCTAAATCGAGGTGAGATTCTAGGCTTTGCAGGGCTGATGGGTGCCGGTCGAACAGAATTGTTGGAGTGTCTTTACGGCGCGAGCTCGATCCAGCCTCAGGGGCAACTAATTGTTCAAGGCGTTGTCAGGCAATTCTCCCATCCCGCAGAGGCTGTGAAAGCGGGCATTGCGATGGTTACCGAAGATAGAAAGCGGCTTGGGCTGTTTTCTCGCATGTCGGTTCGAGAAAACACAACTATCTGTTCTTTACAGGATTGCTCGACCCTAGGAGTCTTGAGTCGAATGCGAGAACTCGCAGCCACGAATCAACAAATCCAAGCCTTGTCGATCAAGTCAAGCGGGCCTGAAGCCATGATCACCAGCTTGAGCGGAGGCAATCAACAAAAATGCATCATAGGGCGATGCATGCTTACCACCCCAAGCATTTTACTCTTGGATGATCCCACGCGAGGTGTTGACATAGGGGCAAAAGCAGAGCTCTATCAGTTGATGGAACAGCTCGCGGCAGAAGGAGTATCGATTATTGTGACATCTTCGGAGCTACCGGAGTTGTTGACCGTTAGCGATCGGATCTTGGTACTCTGCGAAGGGGCTCTCACGGGCGAGTTCACACGCGAGGAAGCGACAGAGCAGCGGATCATGGAGGCTGCCACGCAACAGCCGCATCTCGTTTGATTCACGTAGGTCCGGCTGTCTCAGGCCGGACACAGAAGCACACGAGTGGGTGTCAGCCTGAGGACAGGCTGACCTACGTGTGACAGTATTGACGAGTGCGTGTCAGCCTTATCCACGTCAGGATGAAATTTGCGTTTCCCACATTGGGTCGTACTCTCGACGCCAAAGGTTGCTTGGGATCCCCTCGTCCCTCCAGCGGCCATCGGTGCTCGAAGAATGGATGGCTCGATCGGTGCGATGCGCAGCATTTCCTAAATGACAAAGCAAGGTGCTTTGATGACCGCTGAGGATTGGCTGATTGAGCTTCGATGGATCGTTTGCGCGAATGCATTCGATAAAGTTTTTCATGTGCTCTGGCTGGCCATCGCTGGTCTTTTCGCCCGAATCAACTGATTTGTCGGCTGAGTTGAAGATCTTGTAGGCTCCATCGGCTTCGATCTCCATGTAGCCTTCAGTCCCGTAGAAGGAAACAAACGGACCAGGGGCATGTTGCGAGCACGAAATACCTTGGTAGGTGATTTGTTTTCCTCCCTCGAATTGCCATGATACGTCGTGAGTATCCGGTGTCTCTTGGTCGTCTTGGTAACAGTATCGACCACCGTTGGAGACGGTTCGGATCGGGAAACCCGCTTGTAGTCCCCAACGGCATAGATCCAGGCCGTGCACGCCATTGTTCCCCAGCTCGCCGTTTCCCCAATGCCAAAACCAGTGCCAGTTGTAATGCAAGACGTTTTCGCGATAGGGGCGTCGCGGCGCTGGCCCTTGCCAAAGTTCGTAGTCGAGCGATTCGGGTGGTGCGGAATCGGTCTTCACGCCGATGGAGCCTCGCAAGCGGTTGAAAAACGCTCTCGCTAAATACACTTTCCCTATGCTCCCCTCATGCAATTTTGCAATTGCCGTTTGGTAGCCGGGGCTGCTTCTTCGTTGGTTGCCAACTTGCACGCATCGTTTGTTCTGTTGGGCAGCACGAACCATCCACTCTCCCTCTTGAGGGTTGTGGCAAGCTGGTTTTTCGACGTAAACGTGCTTACCGGCTTTGCACGCGAGAATCGTCGATGGTCCATGCCAATGATTGGGTGCTGCGCAAATGAGTGCATCCACGACCTTGTCGTCGAGAATGCGCCGAAAGTCTTGAATGGCTTCGGCGCGACCGCCTAATTCCGAAATGAATTTAGCTCCGGCGGCAGCTCGTTTTGAATCGACGTCGCACGCGTACTTGATCTCGACTCCAGGTATTTTTAGCAGATTGGCCGCCAAGTCTTTGCCTCTATTGAGTCCCATCAAGCCGACGACAACGCGTTGCGGTTCTGGGATCGCTTCTGCCATGAGCCGTGATGAAGCGGCAGCGAAAGTTCCAGCTGCTAAACTGGATGTAGACTGCATTAAAAATCGGCGTCTTTTCATGATGATTAAGATTCTCGATAGTCGGGATTGGATGGGACTTTCAATAGACACCTTAGTGTAGTAAACCTGGGTGCAGCAAACCACAGAGGCACGAGGGTCGCAGAGAATCGGACGATAAAATGCGATACTTCTCTGTGATCCTCGTGTCTGTGTGGTTCCAATGTGCGCAGCCCAAGATAAGTTAGTGATAGTAGCCTAAATCGACGAAACCAAGGAACCAAACATGAACGACAAGCCCCAGCGAGTCACGGTCAAGACGCTGCAAGCGATGAAGCGAAAGGGACAACGCTTTACCATGCTAACTGCATACGATTATCCAACCGCCAAGATGCTCGACGAAGCGAAGGTCGATTGCATTCTCGTCGGAGACTCACTGGGCATGGTGGTTCAGGGAAAGACAACTACCATTCCAGTTACTTTGGAGGAGATGATTTATCATGGCGAAATGGTCGCTCGAGCAACCGATCGAGCCATGGTGGTGGTGGATCTACCCTTTCCGGTTGGCCAGTTGAGTATCGGTCATACTGTGGAGTCTGCAGCCACGATTATGAAGCGCACGCAATGCCAAGCGGTGAAGATGGAGGGTGGCCATCAGCAGGCATCCGCAATTCGGGCACTTGTCGATGCGGGTATACCAACGATCGCTCATATTGGCTTGCGACCGCAAAGCGTTCATGCGCTAGGTGGCTATCGGGTTCAACGCGACGCGGACCAATTGATGACAGACGCCAAGGCAGCTGAACAGGCTGGGGCATTCTGTGTATTGATCGAATGCGTTCCGCCTGATTTAGCCAAACTTGCTACGGAGCAGCTAGGAATACCGACAATCGGTATTGGCGCTGGACCGCATTGCGATGCCCAAGTACTTGTGACCAACGACATGCTTGGATGGAATAGTGGTTACGTCCCGAAGTTTGTTCGCCGTTACGCTGATATTCGAAGCGCTTCGTCGAAAGCCGTTAGTCAGTTCTGCGTCGATGTCCAGACCGGGGCATTCCCAAGTGCGGAGGAATCGTTTGGGTAGCAACTACTCTTAACAAGCGCTTGCGACTTGTTTAACCCGCTTAGCGGCGTGCGGAGCAGAGATACGTCGACTGGCCGACTATGGTGGTTGGGGTTGGGGGCATTTTCCCTGACGCACGCGCTCGAGGCTTGAGGGCCTCGAGCGGTTAAACAGGAGTGCCCATCAGGTTTGAGGGGCTTGCAACTTGTTTACGTTTCGGGGTTCCATTGCGGAAATTTTTCTAGCTGTTGTTTTAGTGCAAGGCGTGCACGATTCAATCGAGAACGAACGGTTCCAATAGATATCTGAAGGACTTCGGCAATTTCTTCGTAGGCCATTTCCTCCATCTCACGCAAGACGAGAATGGATCGATGGTCCTCGGACAAGATTGCCAGCGCCTGATGAACCGAATCGATGTCTTCGGATCGTGACATTCGAGAATCGGGCGCTTCGGTTTTTGACTTGGGTTCGGAACCAGAGACTTCTCGACTCTCATCGAGAGACAGATGCCCGCGGTGGCGTCTTCGCTTAGCCAAAGCAAAGTTGAAGGCAATGCGATAGAGCCAGGTAAAGAATCGACTGTTTTGCTGAAAAGTATCGAGTTTGAGATAGGCTTGAATGAAGGCTTCTTGAACGACGTCTTCCGCTTCGTCCGTGCTTCCGACAACGCTAATCATGGCTGTATACAAACGGTCTTGATAACGAGTTACTAAGACTTCAAAGGAAGAGCTTTTTCCGGCAAGTGCGGACTGGATCAATTCGTCTTCGTCGTTCACACTCGCCTACAAAACAAAAATGAGAATCGCTAAATCTTGGTGTTCAATGGTGTGCTGCAAACGGTTATTTGTCAAACCTACTCGTACCTAAGGGCATCGATGGGGTCTAGCCTGCTGGCTCGCCAAGCTGGGTAAAAACCGAAGCCGATTCCGACCGCCGCCGAGAATATTAGACTACCGACGGCCGCGGCCTGACTGACGACGATAGGCCAGTCTTTGCCAGAGGATATCGCGTTGATGGCCATGGTCAGGGAGACCGAGCCCAAAACGCCGAGCATGACACCGATCGCCCCGCCGATTACCGACAGCACCATCGATTCGACGAGGAATTGCATCAAGATGTCTCTTGGGCGCGCTCCCACCGCCATTCGGATTCCGATTTCTCGCGTGCGTTCAGTGACAGATACGAGCATAATGTTCATGATTCCGACACCGCCGACCACCAGCGAAATCCCCGCGATGGAAGCCAGCATTGCAGTGAGCGTGCCTGTTACGAGGCTAAAGACCCCTGCAATTTCGGTCGTGTTAGCGACCTGGAAGTCCGGTTGTTGTCCCAAACCGATTCGGTGACGATCCATCATCAGCGATTCGATTTCTTGTTGCGCTTGGCCCATAAGTTCGGTGCTGCGTGCGGATATAAGGGCGACGTCTACATTGTTGAAATTGCTTCCTTGGAGGCGTTTGCGAACTGTCGTGTAGGGCATTAGAACGACATCGTCTTGGTCGTCGCCTACGATGTTGGCGCCTTTGCTTGCCATGACGCCTACGATTTCGAAGGGGATATTCTTAACACGAACACTTTGGCCAATGGGATTGGACGTTTGAAACAGTTTTTTGACCACAGTCTGCCCGACCACGCAAACCTTGTTCGAATTGTTTATGTCCCCCTCCGAAAAAAACGAACCCAACCTCATTTGCCAATTGCGAACCAGCAGGTAGTCGGCCCCGACCCCAAGCAAATCTCGTGGGCGACAATTGTTGTTACCGTAGATGATTTGGCCAGCTGCCCCTACTATGGGGGTGGCTGCTAATACGCTTGCGCATTCACGGCCAACGGCGTTGACATCTGCCGCGGTAATAGATGGGATTTGGGCAGCTCGTCCACCGCGACGGTTGCCTTGTTGAAGAACAATGACGTTAGTTCCGAGGTTCGTGAATTCACCCTGAACAAGTTCGCTTGCGGAGGTGCCTATCGAAACCATGGCCGTGACCGCTGCGATTCCGATGACCACCCCTAAAATGGTCAAGCCAGCACGCATTTTGTTTTTTGCTAGTGCCCTGATGGCGATTCGGAAAGTGTTAAGGAAAGACATGTAGGCCCTGGTAATCATCTCACCGGAAAAATCGCTTCAAGCTCTGCCGGAGGCGACTGCCTACGGATTGAAGTGAACACACACAGACGCTAGTTTGGCAAGCAAACGCAAAAATTTTGCAACAAAGTGACAGTTTTTGAACGCGACTTGCCTCGTGGGTCCACTGGAGGGATCCATTCTAACCCGACGCAGGGGTGAATTGCCGTTGCAATTCTTGAAAAACGGGGTAACATTCGAGCTCCAATAGTAAAAATCCAGGCCTCCTGGAATTCCTGAGGTCGTTGTTGCAAGCAGATGTGAGTTTCTCTTTACATGACCGTTACAAAAGAACGAAAACAAGAAATAATCGGCCAGTTTCGCACACATGAGGGTGACAATGGTTCGCCAGATGTGCAAATTGCCATGTTGACGGAACGAATCAATGGAATGACCGAGCACATGCGTGGTGCAGTTCGTGACTATTCGAGCAGACGTGGTTTGCTCCGAATGGTTAGCAAGCGACGATCGTTGCTCGACTACGTTCGTAAGCATGATCCTCAGCGGTACTTGGATCTGATTGGCAAGTTGAATATTCGAAAGTAGTTCATTGAATTCTTGGGCTGGTTCGCTTGAACCAGCCCTTGGCGTTTTCTGGTGTGTATTAAGAATCTTGCAAGCGGATGCTTTGCGCAAGTTAGATGTTGGATGTGGTTTAGCCCACATATATTCCCTCGCGTTTTGTTCGCCATGGGAAAGTGTTTTGATTGTCGGTGAGGCCAATGGGTGGCCTCTTTTGTCATCTCTTTTTTGTCGTTCTCTTACTTGTTCTCGGCAAGTGGATCGCTGGTCGCCTAGATTGGAATGGGTTGTCATTCTCGTACGAGTCGACTGGCTGCAGAATCTGTAAAAAGCCCTAGAACAGTTGTTTGAATGTAGTTTTTTGAAGGAAATATCGTAGTGAAAATTCGAGTAGAAAAAAAAATCGGCGATTCCGTATTAGCGTTTGAGACAGGTCAACTCGCCAAACAAGCAACCTCCTGTGTGCTTTGCCAATATGGTGATACCGTCGTCTTGAATGCAGTCTCCACTGGCCCTTCGAGGCCAGGAACGGACTTCTTTCCGTTGACCTGTGACTATCGCGAACGCTTCGCTGCCGCCGGCAAGTTTCCCGGTGGATTCCTAAAACGCGAAACCCGTCCAACGACCAAGGAAACGCTTACGAGCCGGTTGATCGATCGTCCAATTCGTCCGTTGTTTCCGGAAGGCTTTCGCGACGATGTGCAGGTTCAATCCATTGTTTTGAGTAGTGACGTTCAAAACGATGCAGACGTGCTGGCCATGAATGGTGGTGCATGTGCGCTGTTCATCAGTGCACTTCCATTTACTGGCCCGATCGCAGCAACGCGAGTCGGACGAGTCGATGGAAACTTCATAGCGTTTCCTACACATGCTCAGCTCGAGGATAGTGATCTTGACATGATCGTCTCCGCCAACGAGCGAGAGGTTGTGATGGTTGAGGGGTTTGCCCAGGAAATTCCTGAAAATGAAATGTTGGACGCTATCAAATTCGCGCACGGCATTTGCAAAGAAATCATCGGACTGCAACGCGAGCTTCATGAAAAGATTCAACCGATCAAGACTCACTTCCC
>JANLUJ010000088.1:0-2537 GCA_031363425.1 Pirellula sp. | reverse complement strand
CCCGCTAAATTTAATCCGGATATACTGTTAATGAAAAACCTGAAGGGTCAAGATTGCGGTAGACTGAATGTCGCAGAAACACATGTAAATACTGCGAAGGAAATAACGGAGAGCTTTTATGATGGTAATTTAAAAGACAGTACGTACACCAACACGTACACCGACACGTACAGCACCAGCTCGAGTAAGAGTGGTACGGCTTGCTCATGGCGACCCAACGAATTTAAATTGCGCGCCAAGTTATACTTGCATTCTATATCCGCTAAATCAGCATTTTCTTGCTTGGATTCACCTGGGGCCTCAACGTACCCCAGTGCTACAAACTGCTTGAACAGTTCATCGGCTTCTTCTGGTGATGAAGCAATGTCCGCATGATGCATTCCATCAATTCCGTTTCCGTCAGTCTTATCCCAGCTTGGAATCGTTGATTTCGAGGGCAATTCCTCAAAAATATCTGTTAGAACGCGTCCGTCCATGTCCTCTCCGACCGGTAGTCCATAGATCGATAGGATGGTTGGACAGATGTCGGAGAGAGTAGCGCTGTAGACCCGCTCATCACGCTTGATTCCTGGACCACTGGCAACAAACATGCCGTACTGTCTGTGCCAGTATGCGGGACCCGCCGGCTCGTTGGGAGTCTCCAGCAGTCGAAGAGGTCCTGATTGAAAACCGTGATCGGAACATACTACAACCGTTGCATCTGGGCCAGCCATCTCAATCATGCGACCAAGCATCATATCGCTCAGTCGATAGACGGCAGGAATAACATGTCGATACATGTCGAAGTCCTTTTCCGATACCCAAGCAAGTCGCGGCGGATAATAGCTCATGAACGAGTGACAAAAATGATCAATGGCTGTGAAGTAAATAGCCATAAAGTCCCAATCATCTTTTTCCATCATCGCGGTCGCGATCCCTTGTGTCGAAATCATTTCTGCAAGATGGTTTGCCAACAACGACAATCGAGGGTCGTCGTCTTGGCAGACGTTTTTGCCATCCGGTGCAAACGGCAAAACCTCCTCGCCCGATAATTCTTCGGCAAACACTTTGAACTGCACTAGCTCTTTCGCGCACTCCGGAGGATGAATCAATCCGGTCGGCCAGGTCCATTCTTTACCGGGTTCAAAACGAATTCCTTGAAGCATGTTGGATACGATGCAACCGTTGATTGGCTCGGCTGGGTGACTGGCCCACCAGTTCACAACATTGGATCGATATCCATTTTGAGACAGAATATTCCATATAGCCTTGGTGGATCGCGACGTGCTCTGGAATGGTCTCGCGCCGCCATTGATTTTGTCGGGCTCCATAAATCCGAGGATCCCGTGCTTGTATGCATGTTTGCCCGTTGCCGCTGTATTCCACAACATAGGGGAAAGAACGGGATGATGGGTTGCGAGATTGCCCATGACACCGTTGTTGATAAGCTGTTCGAGATACGGAAGTTCACCCGCATCCAACAATGGCGTGATGTGTTCCCAATCCGCTCCATCCCAACCTACCCATAGCAGTCGCTTTCTTGCCATATTTGCGATCCGTTGTATTCAAAAAAAAAGCCGCCTGGAACAAACCTGGCGGCTCGGGAATGGTGCTGATTTGTCTTTCGAAAAAGAGGCTCCGAATCAAGCTGCGGAGGCAACGCCGGCGGCGCGTCGACGACGCCAAGCAAGGATTCCAACCGATCCTAGCGCTAACAGGGCCAAGCCAGCTGGCTCGGGTACGGCAGTCGTCTGTCCAACCGTGATCGATTCGCCTTTGTCAGCATAGGCGTAGTCAACGATAGTAAAAGTATTGTTGTCTGGGCCATTCATGTTGACGCGAATCCAACCAAATTGGTCTGTGTTAAACTTGACAGCAAGGAATCCGACTCCAGCAGTCTTGAACTCACTGTTAGGATATCCAAAATTGGACGCTAACAAACCGTTTCCGACGCCTCCTCCAATAAACGGCCGGCCGCCCGCGTTGACGAGTGCCCCGAATGCTAAATTGGCAGCATAGTTGATTCTCGAATTACCAACCGTAACTTGTTTACCGGCAAACTGAGCAAAAGGCTGCCCAGTGAGTCCTGGCAACCCAACATTGCCAGCGAAGGCATAGCCATTAATAGGATTAAGAGCGACCAAGACATGCCCCAAGCTGAAGTTCCAATTAGCGCCTCCTCCCGTCGGCGTGAAGAGAAGATTGAAGCCATCCACCTTGTCAATCACGGTTGAACTTAAGGCTTTGTTCACGGTCGAGTAGATAATATCGGCCTCAGCCATCTCCGCACTGTAAACTGCCGTGGTTCCAGCGACGGCATAGGAGGCCATCCGCTTAATATCAATCGAAACAGGATTACGACGTTTTTTTGAGTTCATGTGAATCACCCAACAGATATTGCAACATTAAGGCGTTAAAGCGTATTCCGGCATCATAATCCTAACAATCGCTGCGTCAATAATCAATCATTGCAGATAGGGGGTGCAGCAGCACTTTCTGGATAAATGCCCGAATTGGAGCATAGTTTATTGGTTCGCCGAGAGTGACTTTGAATTGGC
>JANLUJ010000054.1:0-12693 GCA_031363425.1 Pirellula sp. | reverse complement strand
TTGGCAAAGACAATCAAGGGTTACGGGCTAGGCGAAGCTGGCGAGGGCCGCAACATCGCTCACAACCAAAAGAAGATGAACGACAAAGAGTTGCTTGAGTTCCGAAGCCGATTCGGCATTCCAATCTCGGATGACGAGGTTGGGAGTGCACCTTTTTATAAGCCACCGGCAACGAGCCATGAGGTCAAGTATCTGCAAGACCGTCGCGGTTTGCTTGGCGGACCTGTTCCGAGTCGACCGACAGTGCATCCCAAATTAGAGACCCCGGTTCTCGCCGACTATAAAAAGTTCATGTCACAGTACATTGATGGCAAATCCATTAGTACCACTAACGGCTTTGTTCGCTTGTTGACCCGATTGGTCAAAGACCCCAAGATCGGACCCAACATTGTTCCCATCGTTCCCGACGAATCTCGCACCTTTGGCATGGAAGGTATGTTCAAGGAGATCGGAATCTACGCTCATGCTGGGCAGTTGTACGAGCCAATCGATTCTGCCGAGCTCTCCTATTACAAGGAGGCCAGCGATGGCCAAATTCTGGAAGAGGGAATCACCGAAGCCGGTTCCATGAGCAGTTTCAATGCGGCGGGAACCGCTTACTCGGCGCACGGCATCAATATGATTCCGTTCTACATCTACTATTCCATGTTCGGTTTCCAGCGGGTTGGAGATTCGATTTGGGCAGCCGCCGATATGCGAGCCAAAGGTTTCTTAATTGGTGGCACTGCAGGACGAACGACACTCAATGGCGAAGGACTACAGCATCAAGACGGGCACAGTCATCTTAATGCCATGGCGTTTCCAACGGTACGTGCATACGACCCAGCTTGGGCTTACGAAACGGTCGTTCTCGTTTTGGACGGCATGCGTCGGCTATTCCAAGAAGACGAAACTGGCATCTACTACATTACCGTTCATAACGAAGACTATGAAATGCCTCCGATGCCAGAGGGCGTCGAGGACGGGATCATAAAAGGCATGTACAAGTTCTCGTCGAATGAAGTGCCTGGAGCCAAGGCGAGAGTTCAACTCTTCGGCAGCGGATCCATTCTGCGTTGTGCCTTGGAAGCACAAAAAATTCTGGCGGAAAAGCACCAAGTTGCTAGTGATGTTTGGAGTGTGACCAGCTACACGCAACTTCGTCGAGATGCACAAACGTGCGAACGTTGGAATATGCTTCACCCAGATCAAGCACCGCGCAAGAGCTACGTTGAGACCGTATTAGCAAACGTCAAGGGACCGATTATTTCGGCCAGCGACAACGTTCGCGCGGTTGCTGAGCAATTGCTACCGTACATGACAACCGACTATTACGTTTTGGGTTGCGATGGACTTGGACGCAGCGAAACGCGACAAGCACTGCGTCGGCACTTCGAAGTCGATGCGGTCTCAATCACCATTGCTTCGCTATACCGTTTGAGCAAGCAAGGGGTTATTCCCGGTAGCCAAGTCGCCGGGGCCATTCAAGACCTTGGTTTCGACCCTGAAAAACAAAACCCATTGTTCGCGTGATGATCGAATAAGCCCGCAGGACCACAAGGCGAACCGCCCACTGGGCCTTATGTTTAACCGCCCGCAGGGCGCGTGCACCAGGGAAGCCCTGCCTTTCCCATTTACCCACTCCTTCAAACCACTCGCACCCAATAAACAAGCAATGTCAACTGAAATCAAACTTCCGTCCCTGGGTGAAGGCATCGAATCGGGTGATGTCCTCGAGATTTTGGTCAAAGTGGGAGATGTAGTCAAAAAGGACCAATCGATCGTCGAAATGGAAACCGACAAAGCAACCGTCTCGGTTCCGAGCCCGCTTGCAGGCAAGATCCTCAGCATCGCAATCAAAGAAGGCCAAACAGTGAAAGTTGGCATGGTTCTAGTAGCGATTGAAGCAGTCGGGACAGTCGCAACACAAGCACCTGTTGCCGTTTCTTCAACGGACGCTAGCAGCGTCCGCCACGACGCAGCTGTTGCTCCACAAGTCGCTGTTGCACAGCCGCCAGTCGTCGCTCCAAAGGTCGAGGTACCGTCAACGCCCGCTCCGATTGCGGTGGCGCCCACTAAGCCAACGGCACCCGTCCTTGTTCCGGCTGCTCCCGTCAAATTGGTTGCATCCGTGCAACCAGCCTCAGCCGATACTGGCACACCGTTTAGTGACGACGTCATAGCAGCCGGTCCCGCGATTCGGCGTTTTGCGCGTGAGGTTGGCGTCGATCTTGTAAGCGTGGCAGGAACAGGCGACGGGGGGCGAATCACTCGCGATGACATTCTTGCCGTGGTTCGTCAAGCAAGCCAGAGCGCTCGAAGTGCGCCGACGACTTCTGTAACAAACAGTACTGCAACGCTCGGGAGCGATGCCCCCATCTCGAAACCAGCCACCAGCACCAAGGGGACAGTTTTACCTGGGACAGCTGCCAACGACGATTATGGTCCGATTCGCGTGGATCGTATGACAAAGATCCGAAAGACCATCGCGGCCCAAATGCAAAAGTCCTGGTCAACAGTTCCTCGCGTGGTTAACTTTGATGACGCGGACATTACCGATCTTGAAGCCATTCGCCAAGCCAGCAAGGATGACTATGCTTCGCGCGGTATCAAGCTAACGACGATGCCATTTTTGATCAAAGCTGTTGCAACTGCGTTAAAGCATCATCCGGCCCTCAACGCCACGATCGACATGGAGAACGAGCAGATTATTTACAAGGACTATGTTCATGTTGGGATCGCCGTGGATGGTGAAAAAGGACTAGTCGTGCCAACCTTGAAGAACGCTGATCGGATGTCGATTCCAGATATCGCCTACGCTTTGTCGGACCTATCCTCGCGAGTTCGGAGCAATAGCTATTCAGTCAGTGACCTGCGAGGCGGGACCTTTACGATCAGCAATCTTGGAGCGATTGGCGGAACCTATTCGACTCCGATTGTAAACGTACCTGAAGTTGCGATTTTGCTTGTAGGTCGATCTCGCAAGATGCCTATTGTTATGGATGATGACTCCATCAAAGCACGGCTGATGATGCCATTGAGCTTAGCCTATGACCACCGTTCGGTGGATGGTGCAACGGCCGCTAGGTTCTTAAACGATATCATCGCCTACTTGGAAGCGCCAAGCCGATTGCTACTCGCCATTTAGTATTTAGTCCATGAGGACTTTAAGTTTTTGCAACCATTTGGGTATGGCGACCATAGGGTCTTCGGACGCTTCGTATTCCAGTGCGACCCATCCGCTGTAGCCTGCCTTGCGCAGAATACCAAGCACGCGAGCTAGATCCGTATCCTGCCGTTGCCCGTTCGTGAAAATTTCGACTTTTACTTGCGCATTGACCGCGTAGGGCGCAATCATTTCCAGTTCAGCATATGGGTCAGCGGTTGTTCGAAAGTTGCCCGAGTCGAAATTGATCCCGAAGCTCTTCGCTTGGATTTTGTTAACGATTTCCAAAATGCCTTCCGCTTTGGCGGTAACGCCGCCATGGTTTTCCAAGCCAAGATAGATTCCTTTTTGGAATGCGTACTTGGCTAACGTTTCGCAAGCTTCTACACACCTTTTTACTGTCGCATCCCATGTGTCGTCCTTGGGCTGCGTACCCGCAAAAATCCGAATCACCGGTGCGCCAAGAACGGCGTAGTGATCGATCCAACGTTTTGCTTGGTCAATATCGTCTTGGATCTTGGTTGCATCACTTTGGCAGAAGTCATTTCGGATTGCGCCCCCCGAAATCGTAATGCCACGCCGATGGCAGTGTTGCTTCAAGTCGACGAGATATTCGTTCGTGACATTCTTAGGGAAATAGTAGCTCGTAAGCTCGGCACCTGGGATACGTTGCTCAGCGCAATAGTCGACAAACTGGAATAAATCCATACCTCCGGTTTTTTGGGTTAGTTTGTCGCGCAGTGAATAGGCGGCAAGACTCAGTCGGAGCTGGCCAGGAATAGGCCGATCCAATCGATCGACCGCGCATAGCCATGAAGGGCGAATACCGGCTACACATGCGCCGCCCAGGAGCCCAAAGAATCCACGTCGCTTGAGGCAAGTTACCGTGATGTCATGTTCTGCTTTTGAATTGTGAACGCTAAGATGTGAGGAAGAGATCATGTGGAGCGGCCCTGGTTTTGAAACTGGCGACGGTACGCTGACGGTATAAGGTCTTAGGCTACCGGCAGACTGAAAAGTGCCAGTAGCACGACGCGCGAGCTAGTGAAGTGGAAGCTCGAATCACTAACTTGCGCGTCTTGCTAGGTAGGGTTAAACCTGCAGGTCGCCTTAAAAACTTGTTATACTCGGTCAATCCCAAATACATCATAGTGAATGACTCGCCCAACTACACCCTCCCAACCCGCTTGTTTTCCAAATGAAATCGCTGGCCGTTGAACTCCATGGAGTATCCAAAAAGTTCGGTAGCCATCAAGCGGTCTATCCCATGGATTTGGCTGTTCCGACTGGTTCTATTTATGGCTTTATCGGTCCAAATGGTTCGGGCAAAACGACTACCATGCGAATGATTCTTCGCATTTACAAGCCGGACACGGGGTCGGTCAAAGTCCTAGGGAATGAGCATGGTGAATGCGCCGACGATCGGGTCGGCTACCTGCCAGAAGAACGTGGTTTGTATCGACGCATGACGGTCAAGCGTGTATTACGGTACTTTGCCAAAATCAAAGGAATGCAACGTCCCGACGCTAGCATCGAGCGTTGGCTCAAGGAACTGGGTGCGAACGACTGGCACAAGAAACGAATCGATCAGCTGTCAAAAGGGATGGCGCAAAAGATTCAATTCATTAGCGCCGTCGTCGCGAATCCACAGTTGGTGATTCTCGATGAACCCTTTACGGGGCTTGATCCGGTAAATATGGAAGTGCTAAGAGATGCCGTATTGCGATTACGTGATGCAGGCACCACCGTCATCTTTAGTACACATGATATGGGGATGGCCGAGCAAATGTGCGATCGGGTATGCATGATATTTCAGGGCAAAAAGGTTCTGGATGATTCTATGGAGCAGATTGCCCATCAATACGGTGAACCACGCCTTCGCGTGCGATTGGCAAATCGAGAGTCTATCCCGCAAACCATGCCGGGTGTGCTCGAACAAATCGACCGCGGACGTAGTAAAGATCTGGTACTGACCAAGGACGCAAACCGCCGTGAGATATTGCAGTTGCTGATGTCAGCTGGCGACGTTGAGCATTTCGAGATGGTGAAGCCTTCGTTGCACGACATCTTTGTCTCGATCGCAAGACCATCGGCTATCGAGACCACTTTAGGAGCCTGCTAGTTGGCCAAGTTGTTCTTTTATTATTCGACGATGAACGCGGGCAAGTCGACGATTCTGCTCCAGTCGAGTTACAACTACCGCGAACGAGGCATGAACACGCTGGTTTTCTCGCCTCAAATTGACGATCGGTTTGGTGTTGGTAAAGTCAGTTCTCGCATCGGGCTTCAGGCCGAGTCCATTGCGATTTCAAGTACCGAAAACCTATTCCGCCGCGTGCAAAAAGAACATGCCAAACAAGTCGTCCATTGCGTGCTTGTCGATGAAGCGCAGTTTCTTACCAAGCACCAGGTACGTCAACTGAGCGATGTTTGCGATGAGTTAGATATTCCGGTCCTAGCGTATGGCTTGCGAACGGATTTTCAGGGCAATCTCTTTGAAGGCAGCCACCATCTGATGGCTTGGGCGGACACCCTCAATGAAATCAAAACCATCTGCCATTGCGGCCGCAAAGCGACAATGGTGTTGAGGATCGACGCAAAGGGGAGACCAGTCCGCGATGGCGAGCAAATTCAGATTGGTGGAAACGAACGGTATGTCACGGTCTGCCGAAAGCATTTCAAAGAGGGATTGGCCGAAAGAACTGCACAGGATCTTCCGTTCGACGATTTTTAGCGAGGATTGGTGGCCGTAGCCTGGGCCCCTGGGGGTTTGTAGATGCCTGGCCCCTATCCTCCTATCCTCCTATCCTCTATCTCCGACAGTAAATAAACTCACGCTGCTTACCTAGATCGCTGCCTGCAAGTAGATACCTCGAATTCTCTAACATTGGATTTTGGTGCTTTCGTTGTTGCGTCTCTAGGGTTGTGGGAACGCTCGGTGGATGCGAGGTGGCACCCAGTCGCCGTTGAGAGCTGATTCCTGCGGGGAGTACATCCGCATGGTTAAATTGAACTGCTCACTAGGGGTAGGAAGCCAGTTGGGCACCAAAGTAGGATCGATCGGCGGCGAGTTCTGCAAATAAATATCCAGCGATCCGTCCGCGTTATAGTTCAGCATGTCTGTGTCGTGGATCGTGTACTTGCCATACGGATTATCGTAAAAGAATCCCATGTTGTCATAGAGTGTGATCGACCAAAATGCGTCAACCGGTGGGATCCGGTCCGGGGCAAAGTGAATCCGATAGTTTGCCGAACCGTCGAGTGGCTGACCGATACCGTCCACGGAGGTGGAGGGGTACATAGCATCTTCGGGAAGGTTTGCGCCAAAACCAACGAGCGCAATTGCCGCTCGATCTAGGAAATGAACTCCATAGGTTCCTACGTCAAGATTCAGACTCCAGCCGTGCACAACTTTGCCCATGTTTTGCGACCGATCGATCATTTTAGCGAGCGCTATTAGAGGCACGGCGTCAATGATCTGCTGCAACTCACGTGATGGATTGAATGGCATGCATGGGGCAAAGCCGATTAAGCTGAAACTCCAGAGTGTGAGATCGTCGCGTTGTGGGGCCGGATTGTCGCACATCAGGCTGGAAAGAATATTAAAGAACTCCACGCTCGTGAGTGCTGCGACTCGTTCGGGGGGCGTAGCTGTTGAGGAGACACGTTCGGCCGAACGGTCAAAGAGCCGCATTCGATAAGAAGCAGATGCATCGACCCTTCGTCCTAAATTCGATTCAACGTCCTGAGTAAACGAGTTGGTTCTCGAGGGACTGTAATCGAGCGGTGTAAGACTGTACATGTCCTGGATATTATTGGCAGCTGAAAGGTCCGCCTCACCGTCGACCTTTGTTCGGCCAATGATCCAAACGAGATTCGTTGGGGCTTTGATAATTGTCATTCTTAGCGGAAGCGTCCCACGAAAGTTAGGACCAACAATACAAAAATCTTTGGCCAAGGTGCCGGTCTCTCGGGCACCGGGACTGGCGAATGTATTGCTCCAGGCATCGAGCATTTGCATCTGGTAGTAACGTCCGGAAGTGTCCGGAACATGCAATTGGATAGGTCCATCCAGGAGGTCTAGATAGGCAGTCGAATAGATCGTATCATTGTTGGGGCGCACAACTGTTGTTGAGTCGGCATCGGACAATTCTCTCGAGTGAATGAAGGTGTTGACCGTGGTCTGCGCGTCGCGCAGCACACTTAACTTCGTGAACTCCATCAGCACGAGTGGATAGCCATAGATGTATGCCGAGGTAGCGACCGCCAGAGACTGTTGGCGTTGTGTCAATGACTCTGGATCTGCCCCGTACGTCCGCATGGGCAACGGAGTTGAGTAAAGGGCGCCGAGCAGCAATGCTAGAACAGTTTTGGTAAACGAGGACTGGGTCGTGTTACGGATAGTTGACATGACAATCTCCAAATAGTTTGAGTTGCGAACGGAACACTCGTCCTTTCGTTCAATAGCAGGTATCCAGTATTTCTCGCGACCTTTCAAATTTCCCGCTACGCCGACCGATCGCATTGTGTTCGCACGGGATTTGGGCCTTGATCCATCAATAAAAAGGAATCCAAATTTGAGAAAATACACGGAAGACGTTGTTCGGATCTCATTCGACGGTCCGTGCATCGGAGCAGAGAAAAAGATGGAAAATACGAAAAACCCCAACTGCAAAATAGATTTCGCAATCGGGGTTTGGTAATACTAAGCACTCACGCACAAATAACCGTGCATAACGAATAAGCCAATCCAACTTCGACCTAGTTTTGGATCGTTTTTGAAAGCAATCGCAGATCATTCCGCTTGGTGGAGGAAGTTGGAGCAACATTGCCAACCGTGTCACGGATCAAATAAATTCTATCCAACCAAATGGTCGTTTTCGAGCACGCAGGCAATAGCGAAGGTCCGGGCTTGGCCCGGACCTTCGCAACAGGTTTGGCCAATCTCCCAAAAAATTCTTTGAAAGGTGTCTCCCGCAGACGGATACCTGCTATTGAAAGATGCGGACGAGTGATCCGCTCTGAATCAAACTAGGAGACAATCATGCTTTCACTTTGCGCCGTACACCGCGTTCTTTTCGCCGCTCTGGTGGTTGCAGTCGGATCCGTCCAGGCCGCCGAGAAACCAAACAACCTCGGACATCAAAGAAATTATGCACCCTATCATTCGAGTACGTTAACAAATGCAAAGCTCGGACCAACAGGCTCGGCAGTCGGCGGCTCGTCTTTTTTCGAGGCGTGGCCGACAAAACAGCGCTCCATAACTCGTCCTTTTGCAGACGGACTTCGATCGGACTTGAAACTCGGCCATCAATCAGCAAAGCGACCTGGGCACTGATACAATATCGAGACTATGCTAACCCATGCGAGCTTATTGGTCCGAATACGCGACCCGAAGGACGGCCTTGCTTGGTCCGAGTTTGTTCGGCTGTACACTCCGTTGGTTCATTCGTACGGGATGAACAACGGACTTCAAGACGCCGACGCTGCTGACCTTGCGCAAGACACCTTGCGACTTGTCTTGCGAGCTGCCCCAGATTTTGTCTACGAACCGACCAAGGGCACGTTCCGAGGGTGGCTTTTCACCATTGCTAGAAATGAAATTCGCAAGTTTGTTACTCGCAAAAACCGATTCTCGCGGGGCACCGGCGACACGGACGTGCATGAATTACTGGAAGCTCAGCCGTGTCCTGAGCCAGACGAACGCTTATGGGATCGAGAGTACCAGCTGAATCTGTTTCGTTGGGCAGCCAATAGAGTTCAATCGGAGTTCCGTGCGAAGACTTGGCAAGCGTTTTGGCGTACCGCCGTCGGACAGGAAGAGATCGAATTGGTCGCCGACGAACTTGGTCTCAGCTTGGGAGCAATCTATATTGCGCGCAGTCGAGTTATCGCCAGAATCCGACAAGAAATCTTAACCGTTGAGGATATTTAACTGTGCAGCGTTGCCTTGCCGATACAGAGATCACTCGACTGCTCGCCGATGATTTAACTGCCGACGAGCAAGTTCACGTCGAAGCTCATCTGACCGATTGCGGAATGTGTCGCTCGCGAATCGATCTGTTAGATGATATACCCGAAATGCAAGGGATCGCCGGCGCGACGACACTTTTGGCCATGACGGAATCACCTCGCTTACGAGTCGTAATGGAGCGACTACTGATCGAATCGCAGTTGTCGACCTGTTCCGCGAACTTCACCGCGAGTGCTAGCCGTGATGTGCTTCCGATCCTTCAGCCAACCACACGTCCCGGGTTCATCGGCCGACTCGGAGACATCGAAGTTCTCAAAGTGATTGGGCGGGGCGGAATGGGTGTCGTCTTCGAAGGAATCGACTCAATTCTCAACCGTACGGTTGCAGTCAAAGTTCTCTCGCCTCATCTCGTTGGTAATGGTGAAGCAAAAAGTCGATTTCTCCGCGAAGCTCAAGCTGCTGCCGCACTCTCCCATGAAAACGTTGTCGCTATCCATTCTATCGAAGAAGCCGACGGTATGCCGTACCTAGTTCTGCAATTTGTTGATGGCGAGTCTCTGGCCCAGAGGCTTACTCACGAACATAAGCTCGCTTTTCCCGATGTCGCAAATATTGGGATCCAGTTGGCCCGCGGCTTGTCAGCTGCCCACAAACATGGACTCGTTCATCGCGACATCAAACCAGCCAACATCTTGATTGAAGTCGCTACCGGTGACGTTCGCATCGCAGATTTCGGACTCGCAAAGCGCTCAGGTTTAGATACGATAACTGTCGAGGGGACCATCGCCGGGACTCCCGCGTATATGTCGCCTGAACAGACGATCAACGCCGACCTTGACGCGCGTTCGGACTTGTTCAGCCTAGGCGTTGTACTCTATGAAGCGAGTACAGGTATTTCGCCTTTCGTTGCAGACTCATCCTTCGTCGTGCTCGACAGAATACGCAACGTAAACCCGCTCCCCATTTGTGAAGTGAACTCCGAAATTCCGGCATGGTTCGGCTCGGTCGTGCATCGCTTGTTGGAGAAGAATGCTGATGACAGAATTCAAACCGCAGCAGAAATTGTTGAGTTACTTGCCAATCAAACCACCGTCGCGTCTGCGATCCGGTTAAACAAATACAGATCTCGGCGCTTTTTTGTCGGCGCGACACTCGTCGGCGCAGCACTTGTCGGGGCAATCGGCTTATTGATTGGGCTATCCAACTTTGGTGTCAAGCCGAAGCTACCAACATTCGAGCCGCCAAGTGTTGGATTTGTTGTCAACGATCCCAATGGTACCAATTCGATTTTTCAATCCCTTGCGGAAGCAACCCATTTAGCCCTCGACGGGAGCGTCATCGACATTTACGGGAATGGACCTTTTATCACACCGGCCATATCAATCGAAGGCAAGAGACTGACAATAAGAGCCGCCCGTGGTGCCACGCCACGTTTCGTTCCGGATATGACTGGAGACCAACGGCCCTCGCAATTCTTAAGCTCGGACGAGGATCTCCAGCTCGAAGGGATCGAAGTGATCTGGCCGATTTCAGTTAGCCAAACAATATCTGAGGATTTTTCTCAGCGATGCGTCATCGGAAACTCCAATGGCAAGCTCTCGCTTGCGTATTGTCGCATCGTGGCTGGGCCAAATGCGGTCTGCGTCGCTTCAGCGGGACGCGAAATCGACGTAATACACTGCCACCTCGTGGCTCAAACCGGAGCTTGCATTGGGTGGCGCCCAACTGTCGCAACTGTTGCTCTTGAACAATGTTTCCTAGAAGCCAAGACAGCGTTCCTAACTATGGTTCCATCGACAGGCGGACAAACCACGGCATTCCAATTCGCGTCCAATACGATAGTTTCAGAACGAACCTTTAGAATTATTTCAAATAATACCGGCTCGACAAACTTGGCCAGCCGAAAGCCGATGGCAATCATGGCGATTCGCAATCTTATCGCAAGCCAAGCGATAGTCTCATTTTATGCGGTAGGAGGTTTTCAACAGAACTCGAAAGCAAGTGAGAAGATGACAGAGATGCTCCGCAATTCCATTACCTGGACGGACGACTCGAATGTTTATGGACAGGGGTGTATGTACTTGGCTGGAAACCCTCCCTACCAGCCGCAAGCCATCCTTTCGTCCGAATTGAAATCGCTCGACCAATGGTTGAGTCTCTGGAAACAAACAAAGTCGAAATCCATCGAAAGAAAGATTTCATTCAACGAGCGTTCTAATCCAGGCGATACCTCAATGTTGCAACTATCAAATACCGATAGTCAGTTCCTTCCGATTCCTCCAAATATCGGCGCGATCACGGCAAACATTGGCCCGGGTCAAGCCTATCACGATGTTGTTCGCCGCGACCATAGGTCCACTAATGAACCGGAAGCCAACAAGTAAAAATCGTTGATCAATAAGTGTCCGATTTGGAACGTGGGATAGGCTTGCAGCCTGTCGACAGGTTTCAGCGGAGCAGCATCGGCGGTTCTGACGAGTCCTTGATCGCTAGCATTTCATCCAAACTACCCGGTTTATCTTGAGAGCGATGGGTAAGATCTGGTAATAGGTATTTGGAAAAGTGCGCAAGCGGTGCGTACAACTGCAGATAGGATTCGCGGACATCTGACTACGATGCGTCGTTTCGAACCAACACAACATCATTCCGAGTCATGTCTCGGCAGCATGCTGTTTTGGGTCTGTGTACTCCTGTATTGCAGCACAGGCCTAGGCTGCCGCAGTTTTGTTCAAGCGAAATCCAATTCGCAACTTGTTCAAGCTAGGCAGTTGTCGTTACGTGGCGCAGACGCTTTGCAACGTTCCCGCCAGCAAGATGCCGAGATGCTCGTCTCGGAAGCTTTGCGCAATGCACCTCTGGACGAGCGCGCTCACTGGGGCTATGCGACCACGCTTTGGCAACGGGGAGACCGGCAGCGAGCTATCGAGCACATGCGCGAAGCGGTTCGGCTATCTGGACGAAACCCCGAGTATGCAGTCCGACTCGGCGAAATGAATCTCGATGTGGGGGATCGGAGTGCGGCCAGAGAGTATGCACTCGGGGTTTTGTCAGCGAATCGAAGCAACGCTGAAGCTTGGGCTCTGCTTGGAGACACCCACCAGTCCGAACGCGATTGGCCTGCTGCATTGGAATGTTACCATCGGGCACTATTGATTCGGAGCGACTACCCGCGCGTACAACTTGTTGTCGCCGACATCTATCGCAATACGGGGAGACCGCAACGTACATTGGCGGCCTTAGATCGAATGGTGGACCTACATGCGTCCGCCAGTACGGATCCGGAATCGCTACTAATCCGCGGCATGGCACTCGCTGATTTGGACCGCGTTGCAGAAGCCGCCGTGGCGCTTGCCATGGCTTCCGAGCGGATGCCGAGCGATCGAATCGACAAACAAATACAACTGGTCCAAGCACAGCATCGTATCGGCGAACTTGTTCCGGCTCGGATGACACTGGGACGATTGATTGCGGCCAAGACCAACAACCCTGAAGTAGAGCGGTTGCAATCGATGTTGGACATGTCGTTTTCTCAACTTTCCAATCCGCCCCCGTATGGCCGCAATGGAGGCATGCT
>JANLUJ010001422.1:0-6460 GCA_031363425.1 Pirellula sp. | reverse complement strand
TCTTGAGGGCAAATGGAGGCCAATTCAAAGGTGCGAGCAGGCCTCGGTTCGAACGTGAGTTGGTCGTGTTGCTGGCACCAACCGGTCAATTCTCCCTTCACCCGGATCTGGCACTTTAGCATGCACTCGATCCCTTTGTCGACCGCGAGGTTAGCCCGTTGACGTCGTTGTGGATCGAGCCACTGGAAGTGCTCGGCTCCACTGACTACCTGTCGAAGCACTTTGAGAACTCCGATCATGGCGCCATCATTGAAGGTGATGTGAGCATGATATCCACTTGCACTTGGATACCGCTGGGGAAACCCACCATTGCTCATCTGTGAAGCGAAAATGAAATCAATGCCGCGCTCACATGCATCTCGCCAAGCTGGATCCTGCGATTGGGAATAGGCTTTGGCCAAGTATTCGACTTGCGAATGAAGATTTCCATTGTCGTACGAGGCATCTTCTTTGGTACGCGTTTCCGCGACCTTTGCTCGTTGATCCGAAGTCAGAACCGCCGTCATGTCATAATCTTTGGGCCAGCCACCATTGGTTCGCTGAAACAAGAGAATATTAGCAACGATCTCCCGAACTTGGTCCGGTTTGTAGGACGCTTGTCCGTCGATTGCTTGGATGAATCGGCTGTCATCCTTTAAATTCCGCCAATGTGAAATACTGCTTTTGAACCCGGAGGTGTCGATGGGCTTGAGCACTTTTGAATCGTCTATTCGAAAGTCGGAAATCGCCATGTTTCGCGTTACGCACCAACACACCGAAAGAATGACTAAAACGAAAGTGTTCCGTTGCATTGAAGTATTGGCTCGATTTGTGAGATGAAATTATGGCGGTCGGCGACTCTACTCCTTTGAGGATTTTGCCAAAACCGGAGGAAACTTTGTCAATTCGAATACTGCACCGTAGAAGTTTCCGCTATGAGGACTTGGAATTTGAGCGCCAAGCGAAACTTGCCATCCCTGCTTCTTGGATATTGTCCATTGAGCACCAATCACGCCGACACTTGAACTGTTTGTTCCCGAAATATAGTCGGCAACGAAGCTCAAGTCGTCTCGCCAAAGTGGATACTCGATTCCTAACATCCAGCCAACTTCATTACCAGAACCAAGATAGTTCGTATTTCCGTAGTACAAGCCGGAAATAAGCGTGCCCTGAAATACGTTCTCATCTGGCGTCCAACGCGTTACACCGAAAGTAAAATTCAAAAAATCGACTTTCTGCATGCTATTGTTGGCGCTCATCCCATTCTGCGTCCCAACTTCAAAAACGATCTGTTCGAACGGCTGAAAAGATTTTTGAATATTCAGCAAAATGGCGTCTTCATTCGACTCACCTGGCAGCGGCTTCAAATTGCCAGGATAAAGGTTGACTCTAAATATGTTCATACCGACTTCCCAATTGTTACCCAGGCCGTATTCCAACGTCGTATTCGATTCGCCAAAACGAGCTAGGTTGAGCTGCTCTTGAAAAAACACTTCGTTTTTCCTTGTAACAATCCCCGAGGGAACATTGAAAAGGTTTTGCTGAGTCCATCCGGATTCGAACGCAAGCAACCAACTTAGCAATGCGAAAACAAGACTAACCCAGGGCTTTATCGTTCGCTTGATTTTCTCTGTCAACGCTGATACTCGTCTTTTCGATTTTAACGTAAGATCGCAGCCTTCAACCGCCAAGGTCTGTATCCATGCCCTACGATATACTGAGTTTTTCCCGCAAAAATAAGACAAGATTGGTGAATCAAGCAATTTAGGTAGTTTGCTTGTCGACTATCTTTTTCGAACAAAAAACGGTTGCTAAAAATCGACAGCTTGCAATCGGAAAGACGCGAATTGCCAAACCGTGAAAAACGAAAGAAGCCCGACTCTTTTTTTTCAGTTGAAAGTGTCGTTGTTACTCATTTTATCCATATTGGTTTGTTCGGCCGCGACGATTGGTGCGAATGGCATTCTGCATCCGGACAATGCGTCGAGCCTCGGCCTCGCTCCTCGTCACCTTGTATCCGGCGAATTGATAAGAGTTTTTACTAGCGTTTTCTTGACACATGATTTTCGACATTTAGCCGTGGCCATCTTGATGGTCTTTTTGGCCGTCGGCTGGTGCGAACTAACACTGGGTCCGAAGACAGCGCTTTGGACGTTTTGCCTCTCACATGTGACTTCTGTCCTGATTTTTACAGTCAGCATTGGAGTGTTGCATTGGATGCGTGTTGGCCAGACGATTTCTACCCTATATGCTTTGCATGACGTGGGGCCATCCGCAGGATACTATGGTTGTCTCATGCGAACGATCCTCTCCGTCCAAATGCAACGCAGAAAAGCTTGGGCACTTAGCCTTTTCGCTATTTTGAGCGCGCGTGCAGCGGTGTCGCTTTTGCAAATGCCAGATTCGCAAATTGGCTTGTCATCGGACTTCGTTCATCTAATTGCTGTAAGCGTTGGAGTCATTCTGCACCGTACATCGACGCAAAAGCCGATGGCAGCTTAGCCACAAAAGGTTCTAAAGATTTTGTAATCAATATTTAGCTGGCTGCAAAATGGGTTTGGGCCTAAAATTCTATTGGTGCGACATTTGCATCCCTGAATTTCGGACCACCGAGAAACTTCATCATGTCGAGATGCTTTGGACACGCAATTCTATTCCTGGTGTTATTGTCGACAAACGTCGAAGCACAGTATCGCGGGCACCACCGCAATAGCTCCTACCATCGACACGCGACTGCGATAGTCCAGGCCCAAAAAAAGCAAATGATCAGCATGCTTCAGTCGCAAGTCGTATCAGCAAATCAAGTTTTGGCCAATGCGGAATCTAAGTCCGCTCTGTCCCAGTCGCTGGCTTACGACGCGATGTCGAAACTCAATCAGATTCGGAAGGAAATGGAAACCGCAAATTCGGAAATGCACGAAGCCTTCCATGAACTCCAAATGATCGAAGCAGATATTTTGGCTGCGCAAGACGATCGATCGGAATTTGCAGGAGCGACCAAAGCGGTCAAAGACTCCAATCAGGAGGTTCACCGTGTATTCCACAAATTGACGCAAACTCCTGAGGGAGAAAAAATCTCCACTGATGATTCGCGATTGGTAGAAATGTTCAGGTTGCCTGAATCTCAACGAATGGCGATAAAGAGTAACCCAGATTACAAGTCTGCCATTGATGAATTGTCGACCGCTGAACAGCATGTAGCCGACATACGAAAGAAGCTTTTCGAAAACAGCAAGGAATGGAGGGATGCTAAACACACACTAGACAAAGCCCGACAGGAATCGAGGGCCGAAATAGCAAAGGCGAAGCCCGCTTCCATGACTGCCGCGCATCAGAACCAAGAAACGCAGAATTTGCGGAGCGTTATTGAAAATGCAAAACTCATCGTGGCCCAAGGCGAACTGCGATTGAGGCAACTCGGTGCCAAGCCATTGCCATCCAACTACGGAAAACGATAGAGTCGTTTGTTCGATTCTCGTTCCGTGTATTCCGAGTCTTCCGTGGTCGCATAAGCATATTAAAAAAACAACGGAAAACACGGAAGTTTAGGGCCAAGTATTAGTGCTCTGTCCAGATTGGAAATTAGCGTTGGTAAAAAGAGTGACGGCACCCGCGGCTAGCGCCTCGCGGCTCACTTCGACTTGGAAAGGACATTTGTTGGCTTTGTTCGACCAATGAGTTGCGCAAGGTCCGCAAGGATTCGAGGTAACGCCAAACCGCCCGGCGACGCTAGATACTTTGGCGTCCAAACAGGATCAAACTTTTGCTTGTATTGCCTTAACCCTTCAAAGCTATAGAAATGATCGCCATGCTTATAAACAAGATTGATGGCCTTGTTCCAAAGGGGTGCCAAGGGTCGACTGTCAAGTCCTGATAGGGGAGCCATACCCATACTGAAGCGTTGGAATCCCTCGGCTTTTCCCCAAAGTAGTAGCTCGGTGAACAGGAAATCCATCAGACCGTTGGGGCCATTCGATACGTGCCGCATTAAATCGATCGAAAGCTCCGAATTCTGTGCACCTTGCAAAATGTTAGCGAAAGCAATGATTTTATCGTCGTGCTTGACAACCGCAAAAGGATATCGACTCAAGTAGCCTTCCGAGAAAAAACCGAGTGAAAAACCCTTTTCGGACGCATGCTTTTCGGACAACCAAGCATCTGAAATTTCTCGTAGACGAGGGAGCAGCTCCGGCACCTCACTTTGCGATAGAACCTCAAAGCAATAACCAGCCTTTTGAAGTTTATGTCGATTCGTTCTTAAGCCCCTGTGCTGCCCCTCCAGTGAAAACTGTGACAGAGGTACATGTGCCTCTTCGCCAATTTTCAGCAGCGTCAGCCCTTGATCTAAGTACACGGACAGGAGTTCCTTATCCACTTGATAGAAGACGGGCCAGCCGTCGTAACGGTCACAGGTTTCACGAAACTTCCAAACAAGCTCCGCAAATTGGTCGTTGGATCCAACTGGATCCCCCATTGCAATCCAAGAGCGTCTTTCGACAGCATACATGATAAAACTTCGGCGATCTTCACTTAACAAAAACTGCTTGTCTCCAAGCAAACTTAGATTGGCGCTGGTTTTAGTTGATTGGCCCACAATGCTCTCCACAGCTTGCCACTCCTCCCCTGATGGTTTGTCCAGTCGTTCGGGCGCTGTCCGCCTCGATATTCGCCAAACCATGAAGCAAAGGAAAACCGCTGCAACTCCAACGCTTGCTCGAAGGAATCGGGGAGCATCGCCGAGGAAAGTAAACTGCCACCACAGTTCATGTTGATACTCCACGTGTTTGAACGCAAATGTACCGAGCCACAACGAACAAAGCACGATCAAACCAATTGCCGTGACCCAACCAGGCGTGAATCGCTGATGTAGAAGATATCCTTTTCGATAGAATTTGCGGCGACTCAATATCAGTATGACCAATACGAATCCCAAAAGAATCGCTTCCTCAAAATCGAAGCCCTTTAGCAATGATGTGGCAATTCCAATCACCGCCAACGACGACGCAATCCACCATGCGGAATCCAGCTTACGCTGTAGCCCGCGAGCTACCACCAACATAGCCGCCCCAACCAAACTACCCAAGAAGTGAGAAACCTCGATAAATGGGAGGGGAAGCCAAGTTCGCAGCAAGCGAACTCTACTCTCGGCGCTTGGGGTCGCGCCGGACATTAGCAGTACTGCGCCGCCGACAAGAACAACCCCTGCGATAAGGCTGGGTGCAATGACAGCGGCACCATGGCTCAATTGCAAGAGCACGGGGTTGATGAGGTCACGACGTTGGCGGTATTCGAAAAGTCCAACCATCAAACCCGCAATCAACAGCGGAATCAAGTAATAAATCACTCGGAATACGAGTAGCGAAGCAACCACGTCGCTATTGGCTTCGGCTCCCAGCATTGTCAAAATCACCAATTCAAAAATCCCAACTCCACCTGGAATGTGAGTGAGCACAACGGCTATGGTCGCAAGCAAGAAGACGCATAAGAATTGAAAATAGGATACGGCAATTGCATCGGGAAGCAGCGCATAGAGCGTCGCCGCAGCTACGACAAAATCGCTTGCCGAAGCCATGAATTGTGCCATCGTCATTTTGGGGCTTGGCAACTGAAATTCCCTACCTCCCACTCGAATCTTCCCTCGAAGGAACACCGACAGTGTGAAATAAATTCCTGCGATTCCAAGCAAGACCCAACCTAGACCGTAAACCGTTTCAAACGGCAAATGCAATTTGAGTGGGACACGAATGGGAGCCAATACGAATGCGGCTCCCGCCAACGCAAACTCACCGATCCAAAACGTAACACCCAACATGATCGAGAGTTGGATGATCTGAATCGCAGTCAATCCATAGGCTGAATAGATGCGGTATCGAATTGGGACGCCACCAAGTGTGGCACCGAAATTGTAACTTGCAACAAAACCTGAAAAGGACGCAAACGCGACCTTGGATAACTCCAAGTGAACACCGATTGCCTTCAGTGCTAGCCAGTCATAGCCTATGAGCACCAGAAAGTTTAGTACAACTAGCCCACTTGCGATGCAGATCTTCGGCGTTGCAATGGAGTAGAGACTTTCCTCGATCTCATGCCATCGATAATGCGATATTTCATGGTACAACAGCCAAACCGCAACTCCGAAAAAAGCAACGGGTAATATGGGAAGCAACCGCTTCCAATGATGATCCAAGAGTATCCTCACCGGCATGGTTTTCTAGTGAGATAGCCATCTCGTTTGCCGACGGAAAACGGTCAGTCGGTTTCGTTGCGAGAGCCCGTGACACTGTCGCAGCGAGCGAGGCGGAGACTTCGGGGCGCAGCGTCCGCACATCGGGCGCAGACTTCGACTGCTGAGCGGCGGCCATTGCTGCGAGCGAGCCACCGGCGAACGGAGGCTGCGCCGTCAACATCTCGAACAACAAGATTCCAACTCCGTAGATGTCGGTCGCAGGAGTCGCTGGTGTACCGCGTGCCTGCTCGGGCG
>JANLUJ010001416.1:0-3867 GCA_031363425.1 Pirellula sp. | reverse complement strand
GGCAAAACGCAGAGCGGCTGCACGGCGCTCAAATTCTGGCCGCCATCATCGATTCGTCCGATGATGCCATCATCAGCAAGTCGTTGGAGGGGATTATTCAAAGTTGGAATGCCGCCGCTGAACGGCTATTTGGATATTCGCCTGCCGAAGCGGTGGGACGGCACATCTCGCTCGTCATTCCCGCCGAACGTCTTTACGAAGAGGAACGGATTATAGCCCGAATACGGAGCGGCGGCCGCGTCGAACACTTGGACACGGTGCGGGTGCGAAGCGACGGTCGGCCTATTCAGGTCTCGCTGAGCGTTTCGCCCGTCCGGGACCACGACGGCCACATTACCGGGGTGTCCAAGATCGCGAGGGACATCACCGCGCAGAAACGTATCGAAGAAGAGTTGCGTCGCCTCGCCGCAGAACTATCCGACGCGGACCGCCGCAAGGACGAGTTCTTGGCGACGTTGGCTCACGAACTCCGCAATCCTTTAGCCCCGATCCGCAGCGGGTTGCAAATCATGCGGTTGTCGAGCGGTAATGAAGAAGTGGTCGAAGAAGTCCGCACGATGATGGAGCGGCAGGTCGGGCAAATGGTTCATCTCATTGACGATTTGCTCGATGTGAGCCGCATCAGCCGAGGGAAATTGGAACTCCGAAAACAACGGATCGAATTGTCGACGGTTATCAACAATGCTGTGGAAACCAGCCGTCCGCTCATCGAGACCAGCGGCCACGTACTGACGGTCGATATGACCACTGTACCAATCTTCGTGGATGCCGACGCAACTAGGCTCGCACAGGTGTTCTCTAACCTTCTAAATAACGCCGCCAAATATAGCGCGCGCGGCGGCAGCATCCGGATAGTGGTCGAGCGTCAGGTCAGTAATGTCGTTGTGGCTGTCGAGGACACTGGGGACGGCATTCCGGCCGATATGTTGCCAAAAATCTTCGAGATGTTCACGCAAGTGGATCGCTCACTCGAGAAATCGCAAGGCGGTCTGGGCATCGGCCTTTCCTTGGTTCAACGCCTAGTCGAAATGCACGGCGGAAGCGTGGAGGCCCGCAGTGAAGGGCAGGGTAAGGGAAGCGTGTTCGTGGTGCGACTGCCTATCGATTTTTCGGAGATGCAGGAGAACAAGTTTCCAAATGACGAGCTCCAAACGGACAGTTCCTTCGGCCAACGACGCATCTTGGTGGCTGACGATAACCAAGATGCGGCGAACACGTTGGCGATGATGCTCAAGATCATGGGCAACCAAGTCTGTACCGCCAATGACGGATTGCAGGCAGTGGAAGTGGCTGAGGCGTTCCGGCCTGATGTGATCTTGTTGGACATCGGCATGCCCAAGTTGAACGGCTACGAAGCCTGTCGACGCATCCGAAACCAACCATGGGGCGAAAAAATAGTCTTGATCGCTCTGACTGGCTGGGGGCAAGAAGACGACAAACGGCGATCGCAAGAAGCTGGCTTCAATCAACATTTGGTCAAGCCAGTGGACCCTGTCGCTCTCAAAAAGCTGTTGTCCGGGTTGCTTTCCGCGGGAAATGAAACATAACTTTTGGTCGAGCACTAGAACGATCGCGATGCCAATACCAAATCCTACCGTGCCGTCCTGATGATCTCAATGAAGAAAGCTTCCTCATGGCATTGCCCCGTACAATTTATGAAAAATGGATGCTTGAAAACCATCCCCATGCTCACTCAGTGGTTATGTCTTATCTTGGCATTCGACGATCTCTTGGAATGCTATCCTTTTTGCTGCCCCTAGTGCTTGGCCCCTTCGGTCTTTTTGTTCTGGGGATTCAAATACAGGAAAACATGAGTAGTTATTATCACACGCCATTGCGCGATATTTTCGTTGGTGCAATGTGCGCGATCGGCATATTTCTTTTCTGTTACCACGGATACGATTCACTTGAGAACTGGACTGGTAATCTCGCCTGCTTGTCCGCGATCGGTGTTGCGCTGTGCCCTCTCGATCCCCATAGCGATCCATTGCACCAGTCGACCATCGTTGGATACATCCACACTCTTAGCGGTGGGATTTTTTTCACGACGCTTGCTATTTTCTCACTTTATCATTTTCCACGCGGGCATTTTGGTCTGCAACTGAAAACGCGTGACGAGCAGCGTGACGGTTTATATCTGGCAACAGGCCTTACTATCATAGGCTGTATGACACTGATGGGAATTCACGTTTTTTTGTTGCCCATTTCCTTCAAAGCTATCCTCAATAAGTTCAATTTCATATTCTGGATGGAGTGGGTCGCAGTCTGGGCGTTTTCGGCCGCTTGGCTGGTCAAAGGTCAAGCGTTGTTAGCCGACTCGTTTGAGAACAACGAAACAGAATCAACGAGTGCTACTTAGGCGACCGGCAGATTGAAAAGTACTACTAGCACGACGCGCAAGCTTTGAAGTTGCACTGGTGCTCGTAATCGAATCGTTTTTGCGATCGAGCACGAGCACCGCCATACGACTGAGCACGAGCACGAAATCACAAACAAAGGCCGCAAAAAGCGGCGAACTAGGCTTGGAATTTGCAATAGCAACGCCATGCTGATGGCGAAGTCCGTTTCGCCATCAACAGCCAATAAACGGACAACCACCGATGATGTTAGGCTTGAGCTTCCGAATTAACTGTCTGGGCAAGTTCCGAAAGAGCTTCGTCCGTTTCTTCTTCTTCGTTGAGGTTTTGCTTGAGCAATTCGAGAGCTTCCGTGTAGCCGAGAAGCCGAGCCCAAGTGCAAAGAGTTCCGTATGTTGCGATTTCGTAGTGTTCAACCTTTTGAGCGCAAGCAATTAAAGCCGCGTCCATTACGTCTGCAGCGGCTTTTTCCTCCATCATGCCCGATGCCTCTTTGATCAAACCTTTCATGGCCTCACAGGTCTTGGCTCGTGCAGCCTTGCCTGTGTCGGCAAAGGCATTCTCGACTCGAGTCACTTGAACTCGAGTTTGCTCAAGGTGTTTTTCGAATGCTTGTTTTAAATCATCGCTGGATGCCTTTTGCACCATCTTTGGCAACGCTTCGACAAGTTGGCGTTCCGCACTCAAGATGTCGCGCAATTCATCGTGAAAAAGGTCCGCTAGGTCGTTAAGTGGCATGTTAAACTCCGATTGATAGGGATATGTGTTCTTGGCGACCAAGTAAACTAGTGACTCGCCTGTTACCGTGCAAAGCAAAAGCTGCGCCAGATTCCATTCGATTTCAACCAATCCTAGTAAGCTCACTCGAATGGTCCCATCGACTAGATAATGCCAATGTCTGGCTTTGATGAGGTTTCCTCTGGATCATTACCAGGGACGCTTCGTTGGACGATTTAAGTTCAACTTGGTAGACGTTCGATCATCGCAGGATGTCCTTTTCGGCCTCCTCGTGAGACCGCCGACCTCGTAATTGGAATAGGAATGAGCTTCAATGTCGTCGCATAGCGTTTGTAGCTGGATATTGATCGCCGTTGGCACGCAGTCTGCGTCAGCAAAAGGCTTAGGTTGAAAAGAGAGTGGATGGATATCCAAATCAATGATTCGAAACAGGTGAATATCAAATGAGTGGATTCATGGATTGTTTTGGGGCGTCGGATATCGGTCGAAACAGGCCAACGAATGAAGATCATTTTTTGATCTCTGACGTTTGTAAATCTGTACGCGTCCATCAAACAAGCCTGGGCCTTGACCACCAAACGCAACTGTTTGGAAACTCGCAGGGAAAAATTCTCATAGTAGCGGATGGCATGGGGGGCCATGACTCCGGTGAGCGCGCAAGCCAACTTGTACTTGATACCATCATCGATTATGTCCTCAATAAACTGGATTGGGTCTTGCAAGGAGTACCACAAACCGAGGAGTACTTTGTCAAACAGCTCAAGGAGTCGCT
>JANLUJ010001415.1:0-8533 GCA_031363425.1 Pirellula sp. | reverse complement strand
GGGCCGCTGAAGCCGCCGAACTGACCGCCACCTTTGACGTGGGGCTCAAGGTCCAAAAATAACCCTGGTATGCCGCGCTTGCTAAGCTTGACCAGCAAATCGGAATAGTCTCGTTTCACGTCGCGGAAGATGGCCTCGTGGCCTGAGTCTCCCTGGTCTGCTGGTACGAAGCCCTTCAGCGATTCTTCGTCAACGTGCGAGGAGCGAGTGGTAGGCCGCTGGTAGTCTTTGACATGAAGCCAACCCATCCCATCCTTCATCGCCAAGTACTCTTCGTATACCTGTTCGGTTGACATTCCTTGGCAAACGAGATTGGCTCCATCGAAGATGAGTAGCATAGCTGGATCAGCCACACCATCGTACAGTTTTTTGAGCAGCTTGCCAGTTTGGCCGATCAAGTTGGCTTCGACCTCAAGCCCAAACGTTAGTCCAAATGAATCGCACACTCGCGAAATTCTCCCAAGCCGATCGATGGCTTGGGTTAGATGCAATTCGGGATCTGCGCCACGGGGATGGTAAAAGGAGAAACCTCGAATGAGTTTACAACCAAAGGTATTGGCCAGATCGCAGGCCCGCGGGACGTCCTTCTTCACGTACTCTTCGAATGGCACGTAACGGTTGGACGTTCCATCCTCGACATCCAACAATTTCACTTTGCCGATAGGCGAGCCTAAGGATGAAACCTGGAGGCCATATTCTGCTTGTAGGGATAATATACGGTCGATGGATTCAGGAGCAAGCAACATTGCATTCTGGATGCCAGCACCAGCGTCGATGAATCGCAACGTATAGTAACGGAGGCCCAAGGCAGCAAAAGCGCAGAATTGCTGCTCAGCGGTTTTTTGATTTGCTGCTTCGTCGGCAAAGCCACTCAGCAAAACCGGTTTGGTTGAAGTTGAAAGCAATTCAGTCGACATTCTATTTTGCCTTTTCGTGTGTGACAGTAATGACCGAGGTGATACCACCACGTGCGCCCCAGCGACTTTCCAACGTTAGTCGACGTGGCTTTACTATCGTGACAAAGTCATCGAGGATTCGGTTGGTGACGTTTTCGTAAAAGATCCCCTCATTTCGGAATTTCTGCAAATACAGCTTGAGGCTTTTTAGTTCAACACACTTTCCGTCTGGCACATAGCGGAAAATGAGGGTTCCAAAATCGGGCTGTCCGGTCTTTGGGCACATGGATGTAAATTCGGGGCATTCGATTTCAATGTGGTACTCTCGATCTGGAAAAGAGTTGTCAAAGCATTCGAGTTGATCTTGGAATGGTGTGCCCGGCACAGAAAATTCTCCTAGGGATAATGGCAAGTCAGGGTACGCATGAAATTGGTTTTTGTGTATTCTGATGATTCGGCAATAGATTAACAGTGCATTTTGCCATCGGCGACGCGAATTCGAGGCCTGCGTGATCCGGATCTCAGAAATTTTCCATAGCGTCCAGGGGGAAGGTCGATTTACCGGGACCCCCAGCGTGTTCATCCGCACCAGCGGCTGCAACTTGCGATGTTGGTTTTGCGACACCCGCTATGCGTCTTGGGAGCCAGAAGGGGATTCTTTGACTGTCGATGCAATCATCGCGTCGGCTACGAAATGGGGGACGCAGCACGTCGTGATCACGGGCGGTGAGCCGATGATTTTTGAGGAGCTTCGGGAACTTTGCTCGGAACTACATCGGCTAAAGAGGCACATTACCATAGAAACAGCTGGGACCATTCATCGGGATGTCCTATGCGATTTATGGTCGATCAGCCCAAAGCTTAGCAATTCAACGCCGATTGATTATGCCTCGGACGAATGGGTCATGCAACATGACCAGCGGCGCAAGAAACCGGAAGTCGTTCGCCAGTTGATGAGCCAAGGAGATTACCAACTCAAGTTCGTCGTCGGCTCCATTCTCGATGCTGAGGAGGTACTTCAGTACTTGAAAGAACTTGGAAAATGGGATCGCGACCGAGTGATGTTGATGCCCCGAGGAACGACCGCCGAGGACTTGCGGATGCAGTCGTCATGGTTAACGACCTGGTGCCGCGATCACGACTTAAGATTATGCGATCGCTCGCACATCTATTGGTTTGGGAATCGTCGCGGTACATAGGCGCGTTCAATGCTGTGCGAAACCATTCGGCATTCATTCGGAATTGCTTTCCTTCATCCGCGTTTCCCAGAATTGATTTGCTCGTTCGATCCATTCTTCGTATCTTTTCAAAAGGTCGGGGGATTCAGCAATGCTATTAACAGCCGCTTTTTGCCACTCTTGAAAAAACGAAATGGACTTGCGTGAGATTCGTGGCTTGCCTTCAAAAACGAAATAGAATGGTGCGGTGGTAGCGTACCTATAGCCCTTGGTATGTTCCGTAACGACTCGGATGACCAACCACCCTGACTTATCGATTTCAATCGGTGGGAATTCTCCGCGTTTGTAATGATCTTCCAGCTTCGCGCTGTAAATGGTCTCTCCGTTGAAGACCACATCCAGATAGTCGACTGGATCTCGGACTGCCAGTGAAACCGCAATGTCGAGCGGGATGCTTTGCGATCGGTAACTGCTTTGCGTGCTTCCAGGCGGCATTCCGTTAATGCTTGCTCGGAGCAATGGACCATTCGTTATGAAAGTGTGACACTGTGCAATTGCCTTCCACCAGGCTGCTTCGTTCGGCAGAGTCTCAGAGTAGACATAAACGCGATTGTAGCCAACGTGGGTTTCATTACCGTTGAAGCCGCTTCCTGCGGTTGGGGTTATTCGAAGGCCAGCTTCGAGCATCTGCCAAAAGATGCTCTCGCTCAGTTTCCCGACTCCGCGCGCGTCTTTGAATCGAATCTGTTCGTCAGCCTCGATCGGAGCAAAGATCTCGCTTGAGGCTTTGTCTTTTCCCAGGGTTAACTGCACCGTTCCCAGGCTCCCCTTCACCGACCCTTTGCCCATCGCTAGTCGGTCGTCACCATTCGGTCGATTGTAGAAGGAAAGAAGCTGCACAGATCGAATCGCATCGCAGGCTAACATGAGCGGTACGTCGCGCGACCAAGGACGAACTAGCTCCGCTAGAATCTCATCTTGTCCCTTCGTCTCAATTAGGAACTTCAAGGCATCAGCACCGTCCAACTTTGAAGGAGCAAGTTTCGAACCATGCAGTAGGACTGTTCCGTGTTCCCATGCCAGATAACGGCCATCAGTTCCCAGACCAAGTCCATCCAAGTCAGTACGTAATGTATCGTTTTGTTCGCCGCGCTTTCCCGTGCCTTTGGCTGGGTTCGAGTTGTTGTTCTTGGAGACCGATTTGGATTCGGTCGAAACAGCGAGATCAACCGCATCCGCCAACTGCCATCGGTGGAGTTCGTCCGAGGGGAGACTTGAAAGGTGGTCACCGCTATACCAATGACCTGAGTGCATATCGATGGCTCGGGGAATCTCGACGGGCACGCTATCCTTTGCGCGCGTTTCGATGGTGAACCCTCCCTTGATTTCTTTAAACTCGGGGCCACGCTCAACGGAAAATTCGTATTCGCCATTGGGAGGCGAAAGAGGAAATTTCCTTTCTGCCAACCATTGCTCGCCGGAGAATAGAATCTTTCGAGGACGCGAAAGCTTTTTCGAGTTCTTGGTAAATACAACTCGCGCCGAGACAGGTTCTCCGCTTTCTTTGTCGAAAAACCCGAGCTCAATTGAGCCTTGCCCCAGACAGGTAACTGGGCAAGACGAATACGCAACGAAAATAGCGATGGCCGAGATAAATCCAGCACGAACAGGCTTCGATTCTTGCATAGGTCAACTCGAACTTGGTTTGCACTGGGGAATCTATGGAAATGCAGCTAAAATAATGTATCGGTTGTCGGCACGAGTGTACAACGCATGGAAACAACAATGGCTAACGATTATTACAAGGTTTTGGACGTCGAGAGGACGGCCATTGCCGAAGAGATTTCAAAGGCATACAGAAAACTTGCTCGCAAATTCCACCCAGACTTAAATCAAGACGACAAATCTGCAAAGAAACGTTTCCAAGAAGTCCAACAGGCATACGATTGCTTGAACGATCCTGAGAAACGGAAAATGTATGACCAATTCGGTGAGGATTACGAAAAATTCGGTGGCAAGAATCCGTTTGCTGGCGGGCAACCGGGGGGTGGTAATGCAGGTCCAGCCGGCTTCGACTTTGGAGACATTTTTGGCAGGGGCGGAGCTGGCGGCGTAGACCTGGGCGATATTTTTGGTCAATTTGGTGGCGGTGGTCCAAGCCGCACACGTCGCGCGCCACAGCCTCGCGGTGCCGATATTGCCGCAGAGATTTCGGTTCCGTTGCGCACCATTCTTCATGGAGGCGAGACTCGCATCCAACTCGAACACGATGGCAAACGCGAGTCAATTACAGTTAAGATCCCTGCAGGCATGGAGCCAGGAAAAAAGATTCGTTTGCGAGGACAGGGACAGCCAAGTCCATCAGGGAAGCCGGGAGATTTGATCATCAAAGTTAACCTTGAGCCTCATCCTTTCTTCAAAGTCGCAGGACACAATCTTGAACTCCGCCTTCCCATTTCGATACCAGAAGCGATAGTCGGGGCACGTATCGATGTACCGACTCCGGCAGGCACAGTCACGTTGACAATTCCGCCGATGAGCCAAAGTGGAAAAAAACTTCGTATCAAGGGACAGGGGCTCAAGGGTCCTGGCGGCGCTGTGGGCGACTTGATGGTCGAGCTCATGATCCGATTGCCCGAACAGATTCCGGAGGCGACGTCTAAAAGTATCGAGCAGCTGGCCGCGGCGTATGGCAAACCGATTCGGGATGGCGTTCTACTCTAGAATTTCAGGGCGAGAAAAGGACTTATTGAAATGAGCGATTCTGTTTCGATTCGGTATGGCAAGGGCGAACTACATATTCGATTGCCAAAGGGCTGCGAGGCGACCATTATTCGCAAACCGGACATGCCCGTTTTGCAAGACCCGATGTTTGCCATTCGGCATGCGTTGCTAAAACCTGTTAATGCTCCGTCGATTGCAGAATTGGCAAAAGAAGCGCGGCGAGCTTGCATCGTGATTTGCGACATTACTAGACCCGTTCCGAACGGTCCGATCTTGAAGGGGCTTATAGAGCAACTTCGCGATAACGGTGTTTCGCTAGAGCGAATTACAATTCTTATCGCAACAGGTCTACACCGACCGAATCTAGGCAGTGAAATGCGAGAGGTCGTTGGAGACGACTGGGTTTTCAATAGCGTGCGAGTTGAAAATCACTTCGCACGCGATCGCGAATGGATGGTTGATTTGGGAAAAACGCCAACCGATGGCATCCCTGTCAAATTGAACCGACATCTGGTGGACGCAGACCTTCGCATTGCAGTCGGGTTAGTAGAACCGCATTTCATGGCAGGTTATTCTGGCGGTCGCAAAGTCATCGCGCCTGGCGTTGCGGGCGAAGAGACCATTCGAACGTTTCATAACCATCGTTTCATGGCTGACCCGCTGGCTTGCAACGGCAACCTTGCAAACAATCCGTTGCACCGGGGACAACTTGAGATCCTCAAGATTTTAGGAAAATCCTACGCGATCAACACGGTCATCGACGAAGCTAGGCGCATGAGCTTCGTCAATTTCGGCGACTGCGAGACGAGTCATTTGGAAAGCGTCGCATTTGTGAAGCGATATGCCGAAGTTCCACTAGATCGACAGTTTAGTACCGTTGTTACCAGTGCTGCAGGTTATCCCCTCGACAAGACTTTTTACCAAACCGTCAAAGGCATGGTAGCTCCGATTCAAATTCTAGCGGAAGGCGGCCGTATGAATATTGCGAGCGCTTGCGAGGAAGGTCTTGGTTCCCACGAGTATCGCGAATCGCAGTCGCACCTTTTATCGCTAGGTAGACAAGGCTTTTTAGAACGAATTCGCCAGATGCCATTGGCCGACGTAGACGCTTGGCAAACGCATATGCTGCTTCGTACTTTAGCCGTTGGAAACGTTTCGCTCTATAGCGAAGGTCTCAAGGGCAATGACCGGCAGCTTACGGGAGTGCAAATGGTGGACTCGATCGAAGAGTCGATCGCTGAAAGTATTTCGCATTCCGGGGAAAAAGCGATTGCAGTCATCCCTGAAGGTCCGTACGTGATTCCGACGCATGCCCATGGAAAGTAGGCTTAGTCAAGAAACGGGGAAATGGCCCTAAAGCCCTATCTCGTTCCAAGGCTCAGCCAATCGTCCTGAACGAAAACGAACACACAGATTCTGCGGACGAGGCGTGTTTTTTGGTACAATGATTGAGTCCGAATAGCTGAAACGCAGCGAATGGAAGTCGATTTCACTTTAAACGAGGGCTGGATTGAGCGCCGCAGTTGACGGAAAAGAAGACGAGACGTTAGACGCGGATAGCCCCTTGGCAATTCATGCGAGGCCGCAGTTCCAGGAAGCGAGTGGTGATCGTTTCGATATGGAGTTATTGGAAGGGGAAAGCGGATCCAGTCATAGCAACAATTCATTAGTTCAGACTCGACTCCGAGTAGCATCTCTGGCGATAGGTTTTTTCTTTGCCATTTTCGCTTTGTGGACATGCGTTCGGGAACTGACTAGCAGCAGTCTGCACTTGGGCTACGGATTTTTGTCCGTAGAATTTCTATCCACAGCGTCGTTGGTGGGAATCGGAATCTGGTTGGCTCGAGTGCCGAATGCATCGGCGTCTTGTTTGCGTTGGTGCGAGCTAATGATCTTCGGCATTCCAACTCTTGTTTTTTCGGTCTTGCATTACCTTGAGATCATCTTCATGGCGCAGAATTTCGATCTCATTCCGCAGATGCCGATGGCCGGCTGGATCATTTTGATTTTCTCGTATGCGATCTTCGTCCCAAGGTCATGGACAAAGATACTGAGCGTGGTCATCGCGATCAGTTTATTTCCGGTTCTTGCTACTTGGTTGGCGTTCCTAAACCACAAAGACGTTCGAAACATGCTTTACTTCGATCAATCGAGCTTAGTAGAGATGGTATTGGCGTTGGCCGCGACAGTTTTTGCTTCTGTTTCCGGTGTCCATATGATCACCTATTTGCGAACGAAAGCGGACGAAGCCAAAGAGCTAGGTCGATATCGATTGAAAGAGAGAATTGGGTCAGGTGGAATGGGAGATGTATATCTTGCAGAGCATCGATTGATGAAGCGACCATGTGCCATCAAAGTCATCCGTGCCGAAAAATCCGGTGACCCTCGGGCGATCGCACGATTCGAACGGGAAGTAAAAGCTACCTCGAGACTCAACCACTGGAATAGCATTTCAATTTATGATTACGGCCGCACCTCAGATGGAACTTTCTTCTATGTGATGGAATACGTAACTGGAATGAGCCTGCAGGAATTAGTCAGCCGCAAGGGGCCTCTCGCTCCAGCTAGGGCAGTTTACTTACTAAAGCAGGTTTGTAGCGCCTTGATCGAAGCTCATTCGATGCAGTTGGTTCACCGCGACATCAAGCCGGCTAATCTCATGGTAACAGAACTAGGTAGTGCCTTTGATGTGATCAAATTGCTTGATTTTGGCCTAGCCAAACCTTTCACGGAAGACTTAAAAAACAATGAAGACTCCGAGTTGACGGTCGCAGGTTCTTTGACTGGATCGCCGCTGTATATGTCTCCCGAACAGGCGATGGGAGATGTTCCGGCCGACCAACGATCGGACATCTACGCTGTTGGTGGCGTCGCGTTTTACATGTTGACCGGCCGCCCAACTTTCGAGAGCGGCGCGACCCTGAAAGTGCTGCTATCGCATTTGCATGAAAATGCGGTTGCGCCATCGACTGTTCGAAAAAAAGGCCATGGGCCATCCATTTCTGCTGGATTGGATGCTATCGTTCTTAAGTGCTTAGAGAAGTCTCCAATAGAACGCTTTCAAACTGCGCGAGACTTATTTAATGCGCTGAGTTCACTTCCCGAATCCAATGAATGGAATGGAAGATTAGCAGAACAGTGGTGGACGAGCAATTGCTCCCAGTATCAGACTGAGAATGGATAACTGAATGGATGCAGACCAGTCGCGAATCGAAGCCGACTTGAGAGGTGTGTTGGACGGGGAAGTATACTGCCATCCGCTTCGGACGCAATTGTATGCAAGCGACGCCAGCATCTACGAGATAGCACCACTTGCGGTCGTTCGGCCAAGGCACGCGGACGACGTGGCGCAGTGTGTAAAGTATGCGGCCGAAAACTCGCTTCCATTGTTTCCTAGAGGTGGCGGAACAGGGTTGGCCGGTCAATCGCTCGGACCTGGTATCGTTCTAGATTTTTCCCGTTTCATGCGGCGAATGCTACATGTTGATCCGCAGAAACTTGTCGCTCGAGTTCAGCCGGGGTTGGCATTAGCGGATATGAATCGCATCTTGGCGAAGGATCAGCTTATCTTTGGGCCGGATCCACCAACTCGAGCCGTTACCACCATTGGCAGCGTGCTAGCGATTGACACCTTGGGCAGTATACTTCCCCGTCCAACACACCTCTCAAGTCGGCTTCGATTCGCGACTGGTCTGCATCCATTCAGTTATCCATTCTCAGTCTGATACTGGGAGC
>JANLUJ010001385.1:0-1748 GCA_031363425.1 Pirellula sp. | reverse complement strand
AGCGGCAGCACAACTCAAAGCGACGGTTCCCACTGGTGTATTCTGTAGATTGCGATCGGTAAGAATCCTGGCTAGGACTGGAAATGCGGTTATCGACATCGCAACTCCCAGGAACAACGTAAAGGAAACGAACGGCACATCTCGATCTGACAGCATTGGATACAGCCAAAGCGAAAGGATGGTACCTAATGTAAATGGGACCACAATACTTGCATGGGAAATCGCCACTGCTGCATGGGCTTTATGTTTGAGTTGAGCCGCATTCAGTTCGAGGCCAACTAGAAACATGTAGAGTATCACGCCCAACTGCGCGATCACTTTGAGCGACGTCGCGACGGCACTTTTGGGATCAAGAACTTGAGAAGGAATAAGCAGATGCATTGCATCCGGGCTGATTGCTCCGAGCAATGAGGGTCCAAGCGAAAGCCCAGCAATAACTTCGCCAATAACTGGAGGTTGGCCAAAGTACCGACACAGCCGTCCGAAGATCGCACCCAAAAAAATCACAGCAGCCAACGTAAAAAGGACATGGAAAACCACGTCCACGCTCGAGCTTGATTTTGGCATGGCATGCGTTTCAGTTGACGTAGCCTCAACCATCCCCCATTGGTTCCCGAGTTGCAGTACCCCAAGCACAATCGCAATACCGGCGAAAAGCAGGCCGAGGTAAGCAAGGACCCCCACAGCGTAAAAGCGTCGTGATTCTGAATTCATTTTTCCCTAATGGAATAGTCCTTTTTGCCGTGGGATAATAGTCGTTTGAACAACTATTGACGATTGTATCGGCCCCGAGAATTCTGAATAGTGAAAGCGCCAGATCAAAACGGTTCACGCTTCAGGTATCGCACAAAGCTGTTAACTAGCCTCTAAACCTTTCGCGGAAATACGATCGGGCTTCGGAAGCAACCCGATATCGAACGGCGACATGAGGATTAGCACAGGCAACATGTGGACTTGGGAAAACGTTGGTGGACGATGAATTGGGACGGATCCAACTTACCAAACTGTGGGCGGTGAAGCGGTCCTGGACGACGAATTTGGCTTACGACATGTCCACAGAGGGGTGCTGTCGTGAGTCGTATGTTTTTGTGCGATTGCGGCAAACTGGTTTACAGAAGTTGGCCAGCGCTTACCTGTGGAAATTGGGCGCTGGTGGGAAGTGACGACAAGCGGCGTAAGGGTCCTGGCCAACTGTGGACTGCGACTTGTTAAGCGCCGACGGAATCTTGGGAGCAACGACTGGTTGAACCCGAACTATCGAAGCGCCGAATTCTATTGGCGTTTTACCCTCAACAAGGATCGACTGGATTCATTTCCACAGCTGGGATCTGTGCGAGGATTCAAACGGCTGTGGAAGGCGACTTGCTTGTCAAAAGGGGAAAACGACGTCCACGAGAGGTTGCTGAGGCCACAGACGAGGCAGCTGAATTGGCGGGTGCAGAGGAGGATGTGGGCGAGGATTAGGAAACGGCTGTAGCTCGAAAGTGCGTATTCAGGGAATCATTTTTTATCGCAAAACTGCTCGTCAACTCTACGTCCGACTTTTTGCACCACCCGCAAGAAATTCCAAAATGTCCAGAGACGTTGAAGAAGTCTTTTCGACAACGGTTACAATTTTTTTTGTATCGCTCTAGAAAGATGCTTTCGCTCGCTTAAGTTTGCTGTGCCAAAAACCGTAAAAAAAGTAGATAGATAAACCGACAATCAACCAAACGACCAAACGCATCCAGTTTTCACTTGGCAGCGAA
>JANLUJ010001352.1:0-1279 GCA_031363425.1 Pirellula sp. | reverse complement strand
GCCAGCGATCCGCGGTCCAATGCATCTGCAGAATGGAATACAGCCTCACCGCCATCGCGTCGAATCTGTTCTGCTCGATGCATGCCTCTCTCAGCGCTTCGACCGAGAATTGCAACCCTGGCTCCTGCAGCACCGAGTGCTTCGGCCATGGATCCACCCAAGCTGCCAGTGCCCCCCAAAACGACGGCAACTTGGTTGTTCAATTGAAAAAGGCTATTACTCATGATTGGCCAGCAAAACGCGCTGATGGCTCAGATTCGAGGCACTACGACGAAACTCTCTAAGGACAAAGCTCCAATTTGATGGAATGAGCGCTACGTTGCAAGGGGGGCTAAGCCAGGATCAACGCAAAGTCGTTCTTTGCTACCCAAAAAAACTAATGGAAGCAGCATGGGTTAAGCAATTCGCCGCACTATTCCTCGATTGGGAATCCCAAGGAGAAGCCAACAACCAAAGGTTAGTATGAAGCTACTCACAGCGATCGGCAAAACTATCCGATGACCTTGACGCACCGAACTGATTGCAGATGGCTCTGCAATGGAAGTTGGTTGAAAGCTCGGGGAGTTGCTGGCTTGAATTGCATGGGCATACTCCCAACCTCTTGCCGTTCGCCGCCAGTCGTTTTGTTCTCCCACCTGTGCAACCAGTTGTTCCTTGGCCAATCCACCCAAAAGCGATACGTAAGCCACGAATAGTATGAATCGCCATCGTTTCGAAAGATCAACCCGAGCTTGGTTATTCATCATTTGGCAGTGCGAACAGGGACATGAAAGTTAGGTGGAAGGCGATGGAAAACAGTGTCGCCATGGCTTGCTATTTACGCAGACTGCATTCCAAAATTTTGTTTTTGGAAGAATGTATTCAGATTGGAAATGACGTCGGCGCCCGATCAGCCCTGTCTTTTCTAAGGGAATATCGATTGGCAGCATCACCTGGAAAAATAAATGAACCAAGGGAATGAGGAGCTGCAACAGGAGCTTGGTTGCCCGTTTTCAACGTTGATTGTTGAAAAATGGCCACGCTGTTTCTATCGTTGCGTTTTCGCAACATCGTTGATACTGGAAAAATCGCTAGTTCTCAACCATTAGAAAAGACTTGTGTGTGGTGCGTATTGTGGTTTTGCGTAAATCAACTAACAGCAGGACATTTCCTGTTCTATGTTTAAAATGCTGCTTTTTTTGGTTGACACCCGTAGAACGATTTCCATTGCAAGACTGCACCAAGTGCCGAAATGATTTTTCCTGCAAGCGTAACGCGACAATGCGAAGACCTTGCCCAT
>JANLUJ010001323.1:0-2765 GCA_031363425.1 Pirellula sp. | reverse complement strand
GCGGCTTTTGGGATATATTGGGCAAAAGGAGCCAATACCAATATGGTCGCAGCGACACCGAGAGCGCTGATCACACCCGACCATTGCGTGGCGGCGCCCGACGTATGATTGATATAGGATCGGGTCAATGACCCCGATCCAGGGAAGCAACGAAAGAAACTGCCAACCATGTTGGCAAGTCCCTCGCTGAGGCACTGCTGGTTCATGTCCAGTTTTTGCCCGGTTTTGGAGGCAATCGATTTGGCCATCGCCATAGCCTCGAGCAGTCCCAGAAAAGCAATCGCGGCAGCGCTACTCGATAGATTTCTTGCCAGCCCCCAATCGATTGGCGGACTTTCGAAGGTGGGAAGCGTTCGCGGCACCGGTGGCTGTAGCAATACCCCAGATTGCTTGCTAGGATCCATCACCAGCAGCACAACCGACGAAAGTGCAATTGCCAACAACAATTCCGGAAGCCCGAGTCGGTATCGCTTGTTCAGCCATCGAATTGCAACTGCGGTGAAGATGGTCATCACCGCAATCCCAACGGTTGACCAATGTACGGGCCCGCCATTGGTCATGTCACTCCAAAATCGGACTAAGAAGTGATCCGTTTTATCGGCTGTTCCTTTGAATTGAAAAACGTTCTTCAATTGGTCCAGGAACAAGAGTACAGAGGCTCCCAACGTAAAGCCCACGATGACGGAATGGGAAATGAAACGAGACAGATCTCCGAAGCGAAGCAAGGCAATCGCCGTTTGGATCAAACCAATGAAGAACGCCATCATGATCGCCGCAGAGACGCGTTGGTCTTCAGGAACGATTGAAAGGGCACTGAACATGGCGATCGAAATCGCATTGGTCGGCCCATTGATCAACTGCTTCGACGAGTCAAGCAATGCGCCCACGGCCGTCATAATGATCGCAGTATAGAGCCCCATTTCAACAGGCATTCCAAAGATACTGGCATATGCCATGGCCTGCGGAACGGCCACCGCTGCAACCGTCAAGCCAGCAAACATATCTCGCTTAAAATGCCCAAGACTGTAACTACGCAACGAATCGACCGCTGGAATATATCGATAAATGGCGCTCGCGAGCGGAGAAGGCATTCGAATGGAAGTCTAGTTAACGGTCTTTGCAAAACGGCAATATTGGATCTTGGGCTCTTTGCCCAAGCCACAAACAGAACAAATATTACACCCAGGCAAGTCCCGCACGGCCCAGGGGGCCATGCTACTGGCCAGTATTGTAATCAATTCTCAGTAAAATGTTTGATTGAGCTAAGAGCTAGCGAATGCGCCATCAATTCGATTTGGTTGTATACGAATTGAATGGTTTTTACAGTCTGAATGAATCCATAACAGACTAAAAGCCTGCCTGCAGACCGCAATGATAGGCTGGAAGCCTATCCCACTCTATATGGGCGAGGGGAAGCGAGTTTGGCACGGTATTTGTACTAATTGGTTTCGCACGCGTGAGATACAAGATTTATGCAGTCATGAACGCGTCGCTGACTGCATGTGCGAAAATCTTCAGTTGAGGGAATGCAAGTACTATGAAAACGAAATGGATCAGAAACATCGGTTTGGGCGCGCTAGCAATGGTTGCTTTAGTTAGCGGAGTTGGTTCAGCACGGGCAGACCACTACTACAACAACGGACACAATCATAATCATGGATGCGCGCCCCAATATGGATATTCCAACTACGGTTACCGTCCCATCGTTGCCATACCATACTACGGGAGTAACTTTGGTGTTGGCGGGTACTCGAGCAACTATGGAGCGTACTCGAGCAACTATGGTGGCTACTCGAGCAACTATGGCGGGTACAACAACTTCGGTGGTGGTTATGGTGCTGGCGGGTATCCAATGTACGGTTCCTACGGCGGCGGCGCATTTCCACGTGGCGGTTCTTACGGTGGTGGAGCATTTCCTCAGGGTGGATCGTACGGCGGAGGGGCTTTTCCTCGCGGCGGATCGTATGGCGGCGGGGGCTTCTCCCTACAAATAGGACGCTAACTAACGCTCTTTCAATGCGATTGGCCCGAAATGCGACGCGCATCGAACCTTAAATCGCGAACAGCAGTAGGTCACTCTTGGCGAGAGTGACCTTGCCTGCCTAACTAACGGTACGAAAACTACTTCTAAGTTAGCCGCTGGTTCAAATAGAGTTCTTCGATCGCTTGTGTTGTATCCGCTTCGGCGGCAGACTTGTCAGCTCGAATCATTGCGATTTTCGGATCTCGTAAACTCAGTTTGCCTGTTGCGTTGTCGCGGATGATCCCTTCGAACTTAACGGTCACGACGATTTGAGGCAAAAACTCCCAGCCGGGTCGTGCGCCGCTAGCGCTTTGTCGTTCGAACTTGCGACCTGTCAACAATCCACGCTGCATCACCTCATTTTGAATCTGACGATCGCGTACCACATCTAGACCTGCGACATCCCCCACCATTTCGAAAGGTGCTCCGCCCACAGCGTCACTTCGCGCAGAAATTACGTAGGAACCAAACATACCAGCGGTTTCCTTGCTGGTTACAGCCATCGTTCCCCCCGTGATTACGAGATCCAACGTGATTTCTGGTTTTCGTTTGATCCAGCTCGGATCTCGCGCGGCAAGGTGGTAAGAACCGAGCAGGTCCTTGGCGATAATCCCTTCATAGCCTTGTGCACGAAAATGATGAAAGAATCGATTGACATCCTCTTTGTTGTTAGCCAGTTGCCCCTCGGCCAGCAACATCGGCAAGGGAGTTGGCTGTTGTAGCAGTGGGCTTATTAACGTAG
>JANLUJ010001320.1:0-4293 GCA_031363425.1 Pirellula sp. | reverse complement strand
CGGAAGTTGTTGCTTTACGAGAAGCAACGTTACAGATTCCGAAAGGCCAAGTGGCTGCATTGTTGGGACCTAGCGGTTCTGGTAAATCGACTTTGCTCACCATTATCGGTCTAGTCATACCGCCGACATCCGGACAGGTTTTAATCAATGGTGAGCTGATCGTCGATGGTTCTCACGCAAAGACGAATCTTCGAAACTACCGACGTCAAAACGTCGGGTTTGTCTTTCAAAAAGCCAATCTGATTCCTTTTCTGTCCGCGATTGAAAATGTTCAGATTGCAATGGAACTAAACCACAAAAGAAGTTTCCAGGCTCGTCGACGTGCAGCTGAGTTGCTCGATGAATTTGGTGTTTTGGAACGCTCCTATGACAAGCCATCGAGGCTGTCAGGAGGGGAACAACAGCGAGTTGCCATTGCCCGAGCATTGGCCAACAATCCGGCTGTGATTCTCGCAGACGAGCCGACAGCTGCGCTTGACAGCCAACGCGCCAAGCAAGTCATGGAACTGTTTGCTAAAATCGCCCATGGGCAAAATGCAGGCGTCATCGTTGTCACACATGACCATCGCTACTTGGACGTTTTCGACGCAATCTTCGAAATCGAGGATGGAGTTCTACGACGACGAGTAGCGGTAGGCACTTAACCTAGCCAACGCCTTAAGCGAGGTTCAACCCTTTGGTTTGGATGTTGGCTTCTATTTGATATGGACGAGGGTTTTTCATCAACTTGTATCCACCAATTTCTGTTCTTCCGTCGGAGTTCGTAATGCGATAGTCACCTTTTGTCCTTGCGTTTCTTCTGGCCGTTGGTTTGGTTTCCGGCAGGAACCACTTTTTTGGCCTTCTTGTTTTTTTTCACGACACCTGAGGGCGAGCCCGCAGGATGCTCGTCAAGAACAGCCTGAAGTTTCTTCATTGAAACGAGTGCATCTTCATCGGTCGTATTGCGTGGAACCGGAGCTTCCACAAAGGGCGCATGCTTAAGGTCGAAGAGATCCCCTTTGTTCGTGAGCTTGTAGCGTGCATCGCGGACGTACGATTTCCCGTTAAGTTCGACGTAGATCCATTCGCGAGGAGTGCCCTTTTCGCCCGTGATCTGTGGCGCGATACTGTGGCCGTCGAGCTTTACACCCTCGGGCAGCTGCGCGCCACCCAGTTCCGCAAACGTGCAAAAAAAATCGCTAAAGTCGGTCAGGTCTTTGGAAACCTTTCCAGCGGGTGTGACGCCGGGCCAGTTGACAATGAGCGGAACACGGCTGCCGCCCTCGAGCATCGTAGCCTTTTGTCCGCTTATCGCTTTGCCATCAACTTTCGCGGCCTCAACGCCGAAGGACGCAGTGCCATTGTCGCCGGAAAAGATGACTAGCGTTTTTTCTCTTAACTTCAGTCGGTCAAGTTCGGTGATAAGCTTGCCGACGAGCTTGTCCATGTATGTAACGTTGTCGGTATAAAGTTGGTCCTTGTCCGCTCCCAGTTTGCTATCGGGCGTTTTCAAGATAGGACCGTGAATAGCCTCGATCGGGTAATAGAGGAAGAACGGCTTGTCCTTGTTCTTTTCAATGAAACCGACGATGAAGTCATGCATCAGGTCGGGAAGGTATTCTCCTTCGTTGAGTTTCTGGAACTTGCCGTTGCGCTCATAGTTAATGCCCTGTTCGGGACGGTAGCGCCCACTGCCTTTACAGCTCATGACTTCGTCGAAACCCCACTGGCCTGGGCCATAGGGCAGTTGGCCCCACTTGCCAACGCATGCAGTTGCGTAGCCAGCATTCTTCAGGACGGTCGGGATCATGATTTCCTTGTGGCTCTCAATTGCCCCAGAGCTCTGATTGCTGATAAGGCCTGTGCGGAAGGGATAGCGGCCAGTGAGCAGCATGCAGCGCGACGGCCCGCACAATGGCAGAGCATAGCAATTTTCAAATCGCATTCCGCCGGACGCAAGAGAGTCGATGTGTGGGGTAATGTATTGGCCACCGGTACAATGCACATTGCCGAGACCGACATCGTCGGCCAGAATAAAAATGATGTTGGGATTTTCGACTGCCAATTTTGTGTCAGCGGCAAAAGTCGCTAGGTTTGAACAGGCCAGTATCGCCAGCACAGAAAACAAAAATCTTTTGTTCATGGTTTTTTCCTTTTCATTTCAACAAATGACTAGATCGCTTACGAATGGATTTATGCTCCAGGCTTTTCACTGGGCGATCAGTGGTTCTAGACGATTGAACTCGGCTTGAATGTCAGTGCCCTCAAAGAAAGTAAGAACGCCTTTTAGTTGCTTAGACTCTCCTGGCGGGCAATCGGGAAATTGTGGGTCGGAGTGCATGCAGGGGCAAGGTTGATTCGCCCATGGACGAACACAGTTCTGCCAGCCAGTAATAATCCAACGCGATTTCGTTCCATCATGGCACGCCACAAAAGGCTTTTCGATCTGCTTGTTGTCGTTGGTCAATGGATCAAATCCTGCGGCTTGAGCTAACATCATGCAGTTTTGTACAACCATTCCATAAAGCGGCTCAGCGGAGCCATTCTTAATCCACAAGTTGAGCAGTAGGTCGCGTTCCTGCGGCTCGGCGATACAACCAAATTCAACTCCATTGGGCAATTGCCTCACGACCCTCCAACCGGAATCGGTCTGCTGCCATTCGACGGGTGCCAAGGATTGCCCTTTTCTATCCCATGTTGTCTTGACGTGAGTATGAGCGAGATACATCAGTTCGCGGCGATCTTGTTGCGTCCACCAAATCGCTTCCGGGACATCGGCAACAACATACGATTGCGAGTCCCACGGTAGAAAAACACTCAGCTTGGTATCTCTTTGAGGCCGAATCGCGCCGTCCCGAAAACCGGTACGAGGATGTCGTCCTCCGGGATACGGCAAGACTCGCAGTCGATTTTTGGGAAGCTTGGTAGGGTTATCGATCTTCAGACGCTCCGAGGCCGACTTGATCTGCTGCGTGGATAATCCCGTGGCTGCGGAGGCTTCTGTTGCAGTGTAGTGGTGGTCGACTAACATGTTGCGCAGCCAGAACTCCAACTCATCATCGTTTTTGGGTTGTCGAAAGTTCTGATAGTCCCCTTGATTCGCCAGCGTGGCCTTGCGGTCCTCGATTGCCCCCCAGGGATCTTGGGGTTTGACTGTAGTGTCGACATACTTTTCCAGATCGCGAAGTGCAATCACCTTGTAACCCTCGACGGCCAAGTATCGCATGTACTGCTCGAAATTGGCTTTGGGCGTATTCACCCAGCTGTGCGCCGTATCGGGGACTCCGTGAAACTGCAAAACTGCGATCCGTCCATACCTTGCCTGCTCGACGGCCCGCTTAAAATCATCGAGCCCCCAGTCCGGTCTCGCATCGCCAGCCGAGGGAATGAGCAAAGGATGATCCAACATCGGCTCGTATGCATACCCGCGTCCCTTTTCATATTCGTATTCTGGTGCACCACCGCGCCTCGCGAATCGAATGTTGGCTGCCCCCAAGGCTTCCAGTCCGGCTGGTGCTAAAGCATTCCCCGGCCATGCAAAACTTACCGGTTTAGGAATTTTGTATTCGGCACATCGTTGATTGATACCCTCAAGCTGTTCGTTCAACTTGTCAAGATTCTTGTCATTGATGCCCAAATGATCGCGGGTGTGATTGCCGATTTCGAATCCATCTAGGTGCAACTGAGCAATCTCCTCCCAGGTCATGTAGTCGCGTTTGTTGTCTTTGAAATCAAAACCTTCGGTAATAAAAAAAGTTGCAGAGAAACCATAGTTCAAAAGCAACGGTCGGACTATGGTGAAGTGCGACTTGGCCGAGTCGTCAAAGGTCAGCACGACTAATTTTTCTGGAATGGGATCAGCGGCCCTTAGATTCCGATTTGTGCACGCTGCCAAAAAGATCATGGAAAGAACTTGCAGAAGGGTCCAATGTGCAACCCACCAATTGATCCAACAGAACCGAGATTGATCGTTCATCGTGAATTTGCTTTGCGTGTTGCTTGAATAGGGAAGCACGAGGATACGCCTCGTCTGGCTGGACTTTATTGTACCAATTGACTTAAACACCGAACTAAGACCAAGGGCTACGACATGGCGATCGGACATATTTATCTTAGGGCTCCGATCAAATTCTCACTTCGAGTTGATCCTGGGGCCACAATCAGGTCGTGCGGGCGCAACGTTAATCAGTTGGGTGGCACTGCGCCGATTAGCTTAGACGTATGGCTCTTCATAATCCCATTCGCGATTGGGATGCTGATCCTTAAAGAATTCCGCAAATATTTCGCGTGCCGCTTTATCCACTAACGGCA
>JANLUJ010001308.1:0-2155 GCA_031363425.1 Pirellula sp. | reverse complement strand
CCAAAATGCACGTCATCATTGCAATCAGTAGACTGGCAAGCAGCAGAATATTCTTCACGCAGTCACTCGTTGTTAGTGGGGTGGAATGTAGCGACAATCGCTTCAGGAACAAACATAAACACGATTGTCCTCAATTGGTTTCGCGTAGTGAGAATAGTTCCTGTTGAGTGTGACATGCGTTAGGGTTAATCGAATAGCGACCCAACATCAATTCAATCATGCCAATATTGCGTTTTGGACAGTTCCATGGACGTCCGTCAAGCGAAAGTCTCGTCCTTGGAATCGATAGGTCAACTGAGTGTGATCAAAACCTAGCAAATGCAGCAGAGTCGCATTCAGATCGTGAACGTGTACTGGATCGGCAACTACGTTGAATCCAAAGTCATCCGTTTGACCGTGCACGGAGCCTCGTTTGAACCCACCCCCCGCAAACCACATGCTGAAGCAACGATTGTGATGATCGCGACCATCGTTTCCTCCCTGTACCATAGGGGTTCTACCAAACTCGCCACCCCATATAACCAGTGTGTCATCTAGTAGCCCACGCTCCTTTAAGTCTTGAACGAGTGCAGCACTTGATCGATCGGTATCTATCGCGTTTGTTTTGACGCCCGCTGTTAATCCGCCATGGTGATCCCAGACTTCATGGAATAGTTGCACAAACCGCACACCTCGCTCTGCCAGCCGTCTAGCCAGTAGACAATTCCTGGCATAGGACGACTCATTTGCGTCCTTGATCCCATAGCGATCCAAAGTCTCTTTGGTTTCTTTGCTCAAGTCCATCAGTTCAGGTGCGCTAGACTGCAATCGATACGCCATTTCGTAGCTATGTATTCTCGCTGCAATGTCGGGATCACCCACAACACTGTTAGACAAAGTATTGATGCGATTGATCGCGTCGAGCGATGATCGCTGTGTGATAGCATCGAACCCTTTTGGGTTGGAAAGATACAATACCGCGTCTCCAGCGCTGCGCAACGGTGTGCCGCCATAAAGGGTTGGAAGGAAGCCCGATCCATAATTGCTTGCTCCCCCACTTGTTCCCTTGGCGCTTGTTAAGACGACGAAGCCAGGTAGTTCCTCGCACGCGCTGCCAAGGCCGTACAACGACCATGAACCAAAGCTCGGACGCCCGAACAATTGCGAACCAGTGTTCATCATGATCTGCGCCGGTGCATGATTGACGGCATCCGTTTGCATCGTCCTTATTAGGCAAAGGTCGTCCGCTATCTTTGCGGTATACGGTAGCACTTCACTCAGCTCCATTCCACATTGCCCGTGCTTCCCGAATTTAAACTTTGGGCCCATCAACGCTGAATTCGGATCAATAAAAGCAGCGCGGTATCCGGCAAGTAATTCCTTGGGTGGCAGCTTGCCATCGTTCCTCGTTAACTCCGGCTTGTAATCAAACAACTCCAAATGACTCGGCGCTCCGGCTTGAAACATGTAGATCACACGTTTGGCTTTTGCCTTGAAATGTGGTTGCTTAGGGGCCAATGGATTCGTATCCACCTGTTCAGTGGCCGAGTTCGCGTCTTTGCCTAAATAAGACCACGCAGCCATGCCCGCCAGGCCAACGCCACATTCGTTGAAGAACCAGCGACGTTTGATTTTTTCCTCTGCATTCAGAGCATCTGCGTTTTGATAAATTGGATTCATAGCACTAGTTCTTTGAAATGGTTTCGTCGCAGTTGAGCAAGACACGCGAGGCAATCGTCCAGGCTGCGGCGTCTTGTGGATTGACTCCCTCGGGCAGTTGTGGAAGTTTTGTCGAGTCACCGGTGGCTATCTCGCGAGGGTTAAGCCAGCCTTCCGCCAATCGTTTGCGTTGCTCGCTTAAGAGCTCTGCAATTGCGACCAGCTCAGTTGATTTCGGTTTGCGGTTTGTGCACAGCAAGAAAGCGAATTCCGTTCGCGACACGTCGTCTTTGCCCCCTTCTCGAAGCACTCGCAGGGCCATGGCCTGTGCCGCTTCGACAAAGATCGTTTCGTTCAAACCTGTGAGCGCGGCCAACGGGGTGTTTGACCGAACTCTGCGAGCACAGGCGAAGTCGCCATTGGGTGAATCGAAACTTGCCATTACCGGGTCCGGCATCGACCGTTTGCGAAATACATAAACGGCACGGCGATATCGATCCTCGCCAGTTGCTACGGT
>JANLUJ010001300.1:0-20167 GCA_031363425.1 Pirellula sp. | reverse complement strand
GGAGCTCTGCTTCAATCCCCAACGAATGCTTCAGCCGTATCTTGGATGGCTACATTGACACCGTCGGATGGAACCCCGCTCGTTACGCCGGATTCGTTAACGTATATCAATTCCTCGCTGCCTCCAAACATTGAGTTTTTTCCGGAACGATACGACCTTGCCGTAGTTGTATTTGGCAAACGTGATGTTCGCGAACTGCTTGATCCGTCGACTGGCGAGATACCCGTCAGTGAAAGATTGGGGTTAGCAAGCTGGCAGGTAGATCCCAGTATCCCAGCCTCAACGGAACACTTCACCTCAGGCACGTTTGATATCGTAATCAGCTCGCCTGCAACCGATACAAGGATTAGGATCGGCGATTGGATGATGCTTTCACGCTATATCAATGCGGTTAACAACTTTCCCGTTCGTGAACGGCACAAATGGTATCGAGTGATTAGCGTTGGGAATGAAACAACGTTCCCCCGGCAGGTACGTGTTGCGGGCCAGCCTTGGGATTGGACACAAGCCGAAATTCTGGCGGGTTCCAGCGGGCCGGTATTGCCAACGACAACGGTCACCATGCTCAAAAATGTGATCCAAGTTTATCAACGATCTTTTACGCCGCAGCCATTCTGAACTAGTAACTTTTCGCTCTTCACACACACACACCAACTGTGAGAGAAAAAGACCATGACTCATCGAAATAAATTCAACATGCGTAGAAAAGTCCGACGCCAAGGCCTCATATTGCTGATCGCGCTAGGAATGCTTGCGATGTTCTCGCTGTTGGCGGTAACCTACGTAGTCACCACCGGTTCATCGAGAAACGCTTCAATGGCTATGGTTGCACGCGCTCGTAGCGGTAATGTAACCATCGAGGGCACGTCGAATTCGGTCGCATCGTTAGTGATTCGAGGTACGAACGATCAATCGTCCGCACTTTACAAGCACTCTTTGCTCGAAGATATCTACAGTCCCAATCCACTAAGGTCTAAGTTTGGCAATACTTGGCGGGTACCATTTCAGTCAGACTGGTGCCGACTCATTTCTCCGACAGCTCCGTTTATAAGCGTCGCAGGTCCAAACTTCGTCAAGGTTTCACTGCTGAACGATGATCCAGTCAATGGGAAATATAACGTTGTAAATGGGCCATTGTCCCCATACGAAAACGAATACAACTCACGGTTATTAACTGTCCTTGAGGGGCCACTCGCTGGTCAGTCGTTTCGCATTTGGAAGTATGTCGGGTACGTTCGTTCCGATCAATCTGGCGCACTAGCCGATCCCAATGTCCCATTGATCGGCGCATGGTCCAATCCAAACTATCCGGACGCGGAATGGTACAAAACAGACTATTCCGTGTTAATCGATTTGAGCGAAGCTCGCGGAGCGCTTTTCACTGGACAGTATATTAACGGAGCTGGAAGGGCGGAAACAGTTTCTCTTTCGATCGCCGATTGGGTCAAGGATTTTGGCGTCAGTTCTCTGTTCTATCTAAGAAACGGCGCGACCTACAACGGCTACTCATTTATTATTAACGACGCCGCGTTTAACAATGCGGGCATCGGTATGAGCGATGTAGCCAGCAAGCCTGCGCCTGCAACCACGCCGCCAACACCAACGACTTTCCAAGGCTTCGGCACACTGGATGGTCGCGAGTTCATGAAGCAATCCGCGACTGGCAGACCTCGAATCCCACCTGCCTACCTACCCAACTATGACTACCTCAACAATCCTCAATTGATGCAATTACCGATCAATGGTATTGGCATAACTCAGAGAACAAGCGAAGTTCAGAACTTGCTTCATGGTGCGAGCAACGAGGGGTACGACGTTGCGGACTGGCGGGACTTTTGGTTAGCTCATTTGAGCTACATCAGTGGCAATCCGGTCCCTAATATCATCCCATCGTTTCATCGTCCGGAGTTGGTGAATTACATTTCGAATCTCTTTGGAAGTCCATCCAGCCTGAATTTCACGGATGTAGAGGATATGATTCGACTGATCGACGCCTCGACGGCTCGGATCCTGAGATACAATTTGTCGGGGACCGCATTTGCGAATTCCAACTTTCGAAGCAACGTTGATCCGAACCAACCGTTAACCACTACGCCTCGGGGTGGTGCGTTTAGCTGGAGCAGTCCACCGAATCCTTTGGAAATTCAGTTCCTGCAAGCATGGGTTGCCAGGCAAATCACTGGTCCTTGGGACGTCGACAACGATCGTGATGGAATTCCGGATAGCGTTTTCATCAATCCAGGGTTGCCTGCCTCGTATGCGCCTGATGGTCGAATGCTGCGTCCCGTTGCATCGCTAATGATCCAAGATTTGGATAGTCGAATCAACATAAATACCTCAGGAGATCGGACACAGGGCTTGGTTGATTTCGATTTAAGTCCCAATGGTTTTGTACACAAAAAATCTGCAGTAGGTTCAACGACGTCTCAAGGATTCGGTTATGGTCCGGCTGAAATTTCTTTAACTAGTATTTTCGGCGGAAATTTATCACTTCTTAGATCGAATGCGGCGACCTATTCACTCTTTGATGATCGCTACGGTGCACGTCGGTATGTTCGGCGACCGTTTGACTATACTGAGTTTGCGATGGACCGGGTTCCTGGCCGTCGTGCATTACCAGGAGCGTTATCGGCCAACGATAATTTTAGCCAATACCTCGAGCGAGAAATACACTTTCCCTCGTTGGTCACAGTTCCATCAGGCCGGCGTAGCAGCATCGCGACAGAAATTGATCGCCATGGCAATTTATCGTTCGTTCAACAGAGCAGTTTCGATGCTGATCCATACTCACCTGCGATCGCGACTAGTCCATCAGAAATCATTGACGACCCTTACGAAATGGCTGCGATCGAGAAAACGAATGCAGACGATCCGTTTGGATTGGCAGACCTAGCGGCCATCTTGCTTCGCTACGAAGGTGATTCCAGCGCGCTACCGACGAGACTAAAAGAACGACTTGCTCAGATGCCTGGCTATTCGGATATGAGCGCAGTCAATGGACTGATTACGACTCGCAGCGCAGAGTTGCGATATCCAAATCTAGTCGCAGCCCAAAAATTTAAAAAGGGTACGGCAGATTGGATTGATCACCAGGCAACGAGTATGCATCAATGGATCTACATGTTACACAGACAACGCTACCAGAGAGCAGGTGACCCTGATCTATCTCGCCGAGCGATCGAGGAACTGTTTTCCACAGATTTTGCCAAAGGGCTACGCATGGACCTCAATAGACCTTTTGGAAATGGGTTGGATGACGACGGGGATGGGCAAATCGATGATCCAGAAGAAATCGATGACCCGAGAACGATCGTGACAGAATTTCAGGATGCACGGTCTTATAGACAGGATGGGACATTGATCCAAACTGTCGGAGCTTACTTCCCTGAACTACAGACCAGCATGGCCGGCAGTGGCGTAGGTACGCGTGGACGCCTCGCATCGCGTCAAATCTTTGCAAGGAATCTATATTGTCTTGCCCAACTTATTGTTCCTCGCGACTATTTGTTTACCGGTATGACAAGTGCAAATTTCACAGAATCGAACGCTCGTATACGTGCGGCTGCGTTAGCGCAATGGGCCGTGAATGTGGTGGACTTCCGAGATTCGGATGCGGTTATGACCCGTTTCGAATACGACATTTTCCCGTTTGGAAACCCCTTGCTCCCCTTCGACCCCCCTACGGTAGGAAGCTTTCTAGCTAGGGAAGCGTTTTGGGCCCCGGATCATTTGGAGCAACCTACAAGTAAGACATTTGTTGGTGTGGTCTGGGGATTGGAGATGCCCGAACTACTCCTCACCGAAACACTTGCGATACATGACAAAGCCCAACGCGATACGGATCTTGAAAAAACCGCAATGGGAGAGGTGTACGACCCAAATGATCCGGACAAGGAGGACTATGACCAATATCGATTCCCTCTCGCAAGTTTGTTTTTGGAACTTTACGCGACCCGATCTGCGAATACGGCAGTGTCATCGTTACCACCGAATGTTGCACTGCCTGGTACTGCTGTTGATCCCTTAATAGTTAACACATTTCCCAATCGCGAAGGAATGTACGTCAATCATTTGGGGCAGGTGAAATTGGACTTGGAGCGTTTAGCTCCATTGAATGTGCCTGACACTGGATCCTGGGGACGTCAGCCTGTTTGGCGTATTGCAGTGACGGAATACAATTCGGCAACTCCCACTGATTTGGTAACGACTCCAGCAAATCTAGAAACGGTAACGCATCAGTCCAGCACAAACATCAACATCAAAGGCGGGGATTGGCCACCACCCGGTCCAGCCTTTTCACCAGATCAAGTAACTGGCTCTGGATTGCAGTATGATATTGTTGACAGGATGAAGAGGCCTATTGAGTTTGATCGGATCATTTGGTTCGCTAGCACAGCTCCAAGTGCATCACCGAACATTCCCGACCTGAAGAGTACCATAGCCGCGGCCGACCGTCAGCACGCGGTATACTATAACCGGTCAGGTACGCCTGCTTATCTGGCAGGCGGCAACTTCTTGGTGGTTGGCCCCCGAGCTGAAACACCTATTGGCTCCGCGACGCATAGCCGAGCGACGTCAGCAGCATGGACGCCAATTTTAAAAAGAAATGATGTGACTCCGGCGAATAAACCAACCTATTCGCCATCTTATCAAGCAATTTCTTTAACGGGCGGTACGGTTGAAACGCGGTTGCTCAACAATACGCTCGCCAACGAAGCGTGGACCAATTTGGCGAATGGCCGAATCAAGCGACCTGTTGGTATTTTCTGCGGGGCAAATCCGCCAAGCGATCCGCTTTGGACGGCTGCATTTCCCAACGGTGTTGGAATAAACATTTCGCTACCAAACCCGATCGTAACGGGTAACCCGATCTGGTCAACCACGAACGCACCTACGAACAAGATAGATCCAAGCTTTCCATTGCCCGACAGCTGGATTGATGTATCATCAGGTACTGTAAACGGTACCCTAAAGGATAATCCATTCGATGATTTGCCTCCAACGGGTCCCGTCGCGAACACGGAAATTGCGAAACTCGGAGATGCGAAGCCTCTCGGTACCTACCCGAGTGTCAAAAGTGTCTATCTTCAGCGTTTGGCGGACCCAGATATTGGATACGATCCGGTCGAGAATCCATATATTACAGTAGACTGGATGGCAGTAGACTTGACCGTGTTTAACGGCGAAGCTCCGGTCGACCCAAAGCTCAGCTCACCAAAGAAAACACGTTTCCAGTCCCGATATAAGAATGGAGTTTATGCTCGAGGACTGACCACCAATGCCGATGGTAGCACAACAGGGTCTAGCTACCACTCTCCACTCACGGGATCGTTTAGCGATTCTGTTCCGCAGCCAGACCCGGCGGTTCAATACCGATCGTACTTCCAGCATCAGCTTGGTTATCGGACGCAAGTACCAAGTTGGTCGGGCTCTTTTTTCGGCAACAGTGGCAGTACTTTGGGATATGCAAATGCCGGGTTTACAACGACCGGAAATTTCTTGACTCCGGCACAAATGAATAATGCCACCGGCTTAGGTGTTACATCGTTAATGGATGGCTTTGGACCACCAACGTCTCAGAATGATGCGGGTGTCAATGTTTCTGCTGCGTATGTCGGAGCGACGAGAAACCTTACATCAATGCCATGGTTCAATCGCCCTTTTGCTACACCGTATGAGCTGCGATTGGTTCCAAATGCAGGACCTGGTCAATTAGGTTACTTCCATTCCGCTGCGAACGATGCGAAAAAGCCATTTGATTTCCTTCAACAGTTCGGAACTACGAATGCGATCAATACTGAAGAAGGGCCGCCGAACCGGTCGTTCTGGCTAAATCCATCTTCGAATTTGAGCAGTCCACCGCCGAAGGTTGAAGCAGACATGCACCTTGTTCTTGAACTTGTAGAAACGCAGCCTCCTTTCGCGGATTCCGCACGTGTGATTCAGCCTGATGTCATTCTCAAGTTAGTGACTGATGCTGACCTTGCAGGTGACAAGGTCGCACTTAGATTTCTAAATTCGTCGGTTCCCGCAGGCTATTATGGCACGGGAACAAACATTTTGGTTCGCGGGCCAGGGTTGCTAGCTCCGTCCAATACTCTTCCTAGTTTCGTAACAGCGGGCAAGACAAACCTCAATACAATTGGGGAGGATTCGGCTGGCCATGCTCCCGCTCTTAAGGCCATTGAGAATAATTTCTTGCCACCGGGAATACGAACGACGCCAGCTGATCCGATCGAGACTCAGTTTATGGCATCGCGGCGAGGCTTTTCATTGCCAACGAATTGGACTTCGTCGTTCTTTTCCGGATCTGCATTACCATTTCCACCAATGGATGCGACGTATCCAACTCAGTTTGCCGGCGCACATCGACCGGCCTCTTCCGCGAATCTGATTCCTTTTGTCGAGAATCCTGAGGCGCGTCAAAAGATGAGAGGGAAGTTCAATGTAGAGACGACATTGGCTCGATCGTTGGCTCTATCGTTGGCAACTTCAAACGCAATCTATCCACCTAATCCCGTTATTACACCCGTTACGCCCACGGCCGTGACAGCATACAACAAGGAGGTGCCAATGTTTACTTCTAGCACTGAATCAAACGCTTTCGCTCACCATCAACGTAACATGCGATTGCCAAACTTGATTTCGAATCAATCGAATGTGTTTGCTGTTTGGGTAACTGTAAGTTTGTACGAGTACGACCCGGTGCTGGGTTTTGGAAATGAATATGTTGATGAACGTGGGGAACCCAAGACGGAACGCATGTTCTACATCATCGATCGATCGATACCGGTGGGATTCAAGCCAGGCGAGAACTTGAACACCGACCGCACTATCCTCTATCAACGCAAACTGGACTAGATTGTTCGAACGATTGTCAATCGAGAAGGAACAATACAGATGAGAGACCCAAACATGAATTGCCAACAACAGATTCGACCTCGAAACGGGTTGACGCTGATAGAAGTTATGATTGCTACGACTTTAACGTTGTTGTTGATGCTCGCGCTCGCACAGGGATTCAAGTCGCTTAGCCAAACAGTCTCAGAGGGTCGCTCGCGACTAGGATTGAGCGATCAACTGAGAGGGATCAGCTCGTTGCTTCGAAAGGATTTGGAGGGTATTACCGTCGACAGTACGAATCCTCAGCAATACATCGCTGCGGCGGGTTACTTTAAGTACTACGATGGTCCGCTTTCCGATTCTTCAGCCACACTATTCAACTATTTGCAAAATGGTACCGTCGAGCAGCGAATTGGATCGAATCGCTGGGGGGATATCGACGACATCCTTATGTTCACAAGCAAGGCAACGCAGGGGGAATGGTTTAAGGGAAAAATACCTCTAGCTTTGCTTTATATAGACAACTTGAACAAAGGACAGAGTGTTCCTATCAGTGGACAAGCTCAGTGGGCTGCGGCTTGGGCGACGGATGTAAACATTGCTTCACAGTATGCGGAAATCGCTTGGTTTATGAGGCCACTTGATGATTTAGGTGGACTGGCAGCACAGGAGCTCCTTAGCACAGGTTATGGCGCGGTGCCACCGGAGATCGAAGTGATCGATTCGGCACCCTATGTTGATTTGGATGGCGACGGCGTTTTGGACCCTGATGGAATGCCAGACAAGTTGGCGTTGTGCAGGCGGGTTCTACTGTTAAGGCCTGATCTCAACATCTCGCGCAATGCGTTAACTAATCAAGCATTCGATGGCTTGGACCCGCAATTGACAATGAGTCCTCTCAGTTGGAGTTCCACGAATGCTAATTCCGGGCGGTACATGATGCGGTTTGCATATCAACGATGCGATTTGAGTGTTCGCGCCGAACGAAGCGAGTTTGCGGCTTTAAATTCAGGTTCCGGTAGCATGACATTACAAACAAACTCGCTCTCAGATCTTCAGCTACCTGACAATCGGTTTGCTCACTACGTCCGGCCGTTACCTAGTTTCAGCACGACCCTGCCATTGTTAGCACTGACGTCTGAGACATCATCTACGGGCAATTTCTTGTCGCTGTTTAATGAAGCCTGCGGAACGGTTAGCCCGGCTTTTTCTAATGTGGATCTAACTCCACCCGACCGAGGTTTTATTCCTGCCTCGTTTTTCCGAACACAGATTACGTTGGATAGTTCCAATCGGGTTGGAATCGCAAGGGCGACATTGGAGGAAATCGTCGCATCGAATGTGGTTGCCTTTGACATTAAGGGTTACGACAGAGCGGTCAAACTTTTAGCGAGCCCAGGCACAGACGATAAGTGGGGAAGCCGTGGTGTGGATGACGATCTTGCTACCCCTTTCCTAATTGACGATGAGTTAGAAGCTGGTTGGCCCGGAACAGATGATTTGTCATTGAGTCCGTCGGATCCAGGTTACTCGCGCATCATCGCACTGGCCGCAACGGTATCCCCAGTGTTTTCAAAATCCGGAGCCTATGTGGATATCGATTGGAGTCGGAAAGTGATCAACGCGCCACATCGGCTCCTAGCCGGTAAGCAACGTATTGGAATGGGGGGCTTTTCTTCTTTACCTACGAAGATCGCATCGCTTTGGGCATCGAACTTAAGTGGTGTTCAACTTACCGCAGCAAATTCGATTGAGCCATCGTTCAGTCTGGTTCGAGGTGGTGCCGTTTCTTTGCTTCCGCCATCGGGAATACCTGTGGCCTATCAGCCTTGCTTTGACACTTTTACAGACTACTACGAGTCCGACGGCCAGGTGATGGAAACAGTTTCCAACATGATTGTTTTTGCACGAGAAGGTCTTGTTCGTTTTGGTGAGCCTAGACCTCCCATTACACTTATTCCTGATCTTGGAACTGACGGACTGGGTAATGACGATTTCGAAAAGGAAACGAGTCCACCTATTCCTTATCGATTACCATCTATTCAGGCAACAATTCGCGTGCAGGACTACACAGCAGGAACATTACAACAGATTTCAGTAGTACATGATTTGACTCATCAATGATCTTAAAATTTGCCATAAAGACCGGCTGCCATCCATCCAAACCACTATTCGGGTTCAGGATTACACAGCCGGCAATTTGCAGCAGATCTCGATCATTCATGAATTGAATAGCAAATGATCGATGTGTAGTTCCCAAGGAGATACGCAGCATCGTGGTTTTGCCCCTTCAGGCCCTTCAGGGCAACTGCATGTGCATGTTCGACTTACCCAGGGCGGCGCTTCGCTTTGCCCTGGGCTACATTGTGGCGGCCCCATTCGGGGCGAATCGCAGTAGCACAGGCCAGTTGGGGCCTATCGCAGAAGCCCAAAGGCACTGTTGCTCGTAAGCAACTTGAACAAAGGGATTCCGATTCCGGATTTGGATATCTCCGAATCAACTGCATCCACCGCAGCTTTTTCGGGGCGAGATCCTCAACTGATCATGAAGCCGTTGACTCCGGGCGGGACTGTTCCATCGTTCCGATACATGATGCGCTTTCCGTATCAGCGTTGTGACCTTAGTGTGCGCCCCATTACGAATGACTTTGTTGCAGCTAGTAGTGGTCTGACTGTTCAATGCAATTCGCTCGCTGATTTACAACGACCCGAGAATCGTTTTTCGCACTACACGATACCGCTTCCTGCGATAGGACTTGGCCTTGGGACATCGATGCCTTTGCTGGCGTTGACTTCGGAGGCTGGATCGAGCGGTAATTACCTAAACTTAACAAATCAAGCGCTCGGTTTTTTGAGTCCAGCATCACCTTCCATTCCGGTACAGCCTGCGGATAGAGGATTCATCCCATCCTGTTTCTTCCGCACCAAGATCACGCTCAATCCAACTACGCAAACTCAAGTTGGTAGCGCCGTACCAACGCTGGAAGAAATCGTTGCCTCGAACGTAGTTGCATTTGATCTAAAGGGCTACGATTTGTCCGTGAAGCAACTAGCGAATGTGGGAGCTGATGGCGCTTGGGGGGCTGCTTCCGTGGACGATGACGGTGACGGCACAGTCGATAACTTTTCGGAAGCAGGATGGCCTGGAACCGATGATTTGTCTTTAACGCCTTCGGATCCAGGGTATTCCAAGACATTGATAAACGCGTCGTCGTTGGTCTCGCCAAGCCAGCCTGCCGTTTTCTCAAATTCAGGTGCGTTTGTTGATATCGATTGGAGCCGAAAGGTAATCAATGCAAGTCACAATCTATCTACGGGCGCCGTGCAACTTGGAATGGCCAACATTCCAGCGTCGGTATCGACATTGTGGACGTCCAATCTCAGTGGTGTTCAATTTGGCACGAGCGGGATTCAGCGAAAGTCAAGCTTCGTAAAATCCGGTTCTTATTTCGTAGAGCCGACCAACGGTGTGATTGTATATCAGCCTTGTTTCGATACCTTTACCGATGCGTATGAATCCGACGGCGAGTACATGGAGTTCGTCATTGCAGGTGCAGGTGATGCGAGTTATGTCGCTTGGCGAGATGGACTTCTAAGGTTTGGAATCGGATCCGGTACAGCACCATCTGGTTCAGGAGACCAAGGAACGGATGGGATCGGAATTGACGAAATCGAAAAAGAAACGGGAGCGCCCATTTCCTATCGGCTACCATCCATCCAAGCGACGATTCGGGTCCAGGATTACACAGCCGGCAATTTGCAACAGATATCGATCGTTCATGAATTGAATAGCAGGTGATCGATTGCGTAGTTCCCAAGATCGATTGTGTAGTTCCCAAGGAGAATCGCAGCATCGTGGTTTTGCCCCTTCAGGGCAACTGCATGCGCATGTTCGATATACCCAGGGCTGCGCTTCGCTTTGCCCTGGGCTACATTGTGGCTGCCCCATTCGGGGCGAATCGCATTGTGGCTGCCCCATTTCGGGGCGAATCGCATTGTCGCTGGCCTATTCGCGGTAAATTGCAATGGCACATCTGACACGACGGGCGTTACCAGTCGCCGCGGGCGATTGCCAATCCCGATGGTATGCATGCCAACAACTGGCGCTGCGTTAAGATGCGAATCGGTTGCCCATCTTTGTTTCGTTGGGCTACTTGCTTTACAGGCAGCGACGTTTCGGCGCTACCCATATCCGACGGATCGTTTGTCCCCATGATGACGTAGTGCGTTTGCATATTCATCTTGGTCTGCACTACCGCTCCAAGTTTGGTCAAAAACGAAACGGAATCCTCTCGATCCAATCCCAATAGAGTGTGCATCAACACAACGTGCTTGCCAGCCAACGGCCTGACGTCTTCACAACTCGCTAGGATCGCGTCCGCGCGCAATCGTGTTCGGCGAATCTGATCCGCTCGCGATGGCGTGCCATCGGTGCGAAACAATTTGGGTTGGTATCTCGCCTGAGGCTCAGCCACGGACTCTATGCGGGTGCGCCGTACGGTTCTCGGTTGACGAACTTGGTCTACCCAGATGCGTCCACGCGTTAACCCTAACTTTTCCTCAAGCCCCTCGAGGTCCACTGCATTTAATTTGCCCGCGGCCACAATTGCAATTTGCGCACATGCCCTAGCATCCTCCAATGCGTTGTGGTGTCGGAACTGAATACCAAGTCGCTCCGAAATAGCGGCTAGGCCGTAGCCGCTTTGACCTGGCCAAGTTCGTTTGGCGATCAGTCGCGTACACTGCAAATCAAATTGTGGCACGGCGATATCGTAAAGTTGACAAGTCCCCTGCAATACCGCTGCGTCAAAGCCGACATTGTGAGCCATGATGACGCAACCATCAATCAACGGATGCAGCTCATCCCAGATGCGATCCCATTCCGGGCTAGTCAAACAATCCCGTGCCGTAATGCCATGCACTCGCACACACTGCGGAGAGAAAAACAATCGCTGTGGCCGAATCAACCATTCCCTCTCCTCAACGATCTGCCAATCCTCTAAGCGAACCAATCCCAATTGGCAGGCCGAACTGGATCGACTGTTTGCCGTTTCGAAGTCAATAACCGCTATTTGTGTTGCCATCCGTGAAGCATCCTTATTTCCTTGGACTTTCCCAATTGACGTCGACTAAGCCGACTTGGTGATTGGCAAATCGAGCCATCACGAACAACAGGTCGCTTAGTCGGTTCAAGAATACCACGATATGCGAGGCATCGCTAACACTTCGATCTCGAGAAAAACTAACTATTTCCCGTTCGGTTCGGCGACAAACGGTTCGTGCAAGATGCAAGTGCGCCGCTTGAGTGCTACCGCCTGGCAAAATAAAATTTCGAAGCGGTTTGAGACTGGTTTCCAATTCATCGATCCATTTCTCCATTTGTTCGACGTGGGAACCGCCGGCCCATTTGAGGCCATGCTCCTCAGGATTGGGAGTTGCCAATTCGGCCCCCATCGAAAAGAGATGGTGCTGCACGGAGCTGAGGATCGAGTCCAGCTTGTCCCCCAACGATGTCGCGCGTGCAATCCCAATGACGGCATTGAGCTCATCCACCGATCCATAGGCGCAGATGCGAGGATCATCTTTTGCAACTCGAGGTCCGCCAAACAAACCAGTCGTACCCGCGTCGCCCGTTTTCGTGTATATCTTCATGTGCGTTTATCGCTCAGCATGTTAGTGTTTTTCATTCAATCCCAGTCGGCGCACTATTAGTCATGGAACCCGAGGTATTTTCAAGCGGTTTTCTGCTTTTTCGAAAACAAAAACGACTTCAATTTTTGCTAATGAAGCATAGCACCCGATGGGATCTACCCAAGGGCCACTTGGATCGGGGTGAAACGAAAGAACAAGCGGCAATGCGTGAACTGAGCGAAGAAACCGGACTGCAAGCCTCGGACGTATGGCTCGATCCAAGCTTTGTTTTTGAAAACCGATATTGGGTTTCGTACAAAAGGAACGCAGATAAAAAGCAGTTGAAGGAACTAACTATCTATTTAGGGTTTCTCGTCCATAACAAGCCAATCGTGACGACGGAGCACGAAGGCTACGCGTGGTTCGACTGGTCTCCCCCGCACCAAATCCAAGCGGAGACGATTGATCCACTTTTGGCAAGGGTGGGTTTGCACTTTGAATCGCGGGTAGAGTGGCCGGGAAATAACTCGACCACGTAGATCGACAACGTAGATCCGCATCTCCGAGGCAAAAGTTCGAGGGCCTTGAGCCCGACGAACGCAAAAGGTTTGGCGCACTATTAGACTTCTTCGTCTCGGAGATACGAAGCTACACTATGGTTTCAGTTTGCGGTCGAGTTGAAGAGCAAGTTTCAGGAGAGACTTAAATATCAGGTCTTGGTCCGGCACGGCACCGCGTTTTGGGCGAACTACCATATCGATTCCGATTGGCAATTCGACCTTCTGGCGCCGAAACGCCTCGCGAATCAATCGCTTCCATCGATTTCGAATAGGTGAATTCCCCACGCGTTTCGAAACGCTCAAACCGATTCGAGTCCAAGTCTGCTTGCCACGAGCGGCATGCAATACCAGAACCGAATCGCTGGCCACGATGCCCTCATGGAATACACGGTCAAAGTCCAATTGACTAACCAAGCGAACGGACTTTGGAAATCGCTCGTCGCTTTTTAAAGGCATTCCAATTGGATAGGTAGGGGTAGCGTAGATCGACACTCCGCGTCGAAAATCACGGCACGGAAAGGTTGTTTTTTCAATCCGCATAAAGTAGCAGGCACACTCCGTGTGCCGTAGCCTCAAATACCAAAGGTTCTTGAATTGCGGACGGCACATGGAATGTGCCGGCTACCATAAAATCACGGCACGGAGTGCTGTGCTACATGGGTTAGTCCATGATCTTGGCGTTGGCAATTAGTTTCAGAAACTCGGCGTTGCTTTGGAAGCGTGATAGTTGCTTTGTCAACTGTTCCATCGCTTCCACGGGGTGCATCGAGTTGAGCGTTCGCCGGATCATGGTCACCGCATGGTAGGTATCTGGATCGTGCAAGAGTTCTTCGCGGCGCGTTCCGGACTGGGTGATGTCGATGGCTGGCCAAACACGTCGTTCCGCCAGTTTTCGGTCCAGAACGAGTTCCATATTTCCGGTTCCCTTGAACTCTTGGAAAATAAGTTCGTCCATTCGTGACCCGGTGTCAACCAAGGCTGTGCCGACGATCGTGAGCGATCCACCTTCGGCAAAGCATCTGGCGGTGGCAAAGAGTTTCTTTGGTATGTCCATGGCTTTGATATTTACGCCACCTGACATCGTTGCCCCGCTGTTACCAACCCATTTATTGAAGGCGCGAGCTAAGCGAGTGATCGAATCCATCAGCAGGAACACATCCTTGCCCATTTCGGCAAGTCTTCGGCAACGGTCTACCACCAATTGGCTTAGTCGCACGTGCGAATCCACGTCTTCGTCGAGACTGCTTGAAATGACTTCGCCTCGATCGATATTTCGGCGCATATCGGTTACTTCCTCGGGTCGTTCGTCGATCAATAAAACGATCAATTCGACTTCCGGATAATTCAGGGCAATCCCTTTGGAGATCGACTGAAGCATGATTGTTTTGCCCGAGCGAGGAGGGGACACAATCAACGCTCGTTGGCCTCGTCCGAGAGGAGCCAGCAAATCGATGACTCGATTAGTAATCGGTTGCGCACCGATCTCCAATTTCAGCCAGCGTTCTGGATTGATGGCTGTCAAAGTATCGAAGGCCTTTACGTTCACGTAATCCTCAGGCTTCATGCCTTCGACATCGATAATTTCTTTGACTCTTGGTCCTTGGGAGCGGCGGGTCTGTTGCATGATCGCGCGGATCTTAAGACCCTGTCGCAATCGAAACTTTTCGATCATCGTTCCGGGCACGAATGGATCGGTTCTTTCACGCGAGTAATTGCTGGACGGGGATCTAAGGAAACCGTAGCCATTGGGATGCATTTCTAGTAAGCCAAAGAACTCTTGACCTGGTTCCTCGACGGGAGCTTCGCCGTCTTCGGTAACTATCGCTTCGCCATCTTCATTGACTGCGTTTTCGCCCGGAGCATCTTCGGGATTCGCAAACGCTTGTTGGTAGTTTGGACCATATCGACGGCGTGGTTTTTTTAGCCGAGGCCGCGAGGCTGGGCCCCCGGGTCCGGGCGCACTACCTGGATTGTCACCTTGGAAATGGGACCGAAATCGCTTCTTCTTGGGCATAAATGCAATATCCAAACAGGAAAACAGTTTGCGACCGCTTCACGACCCCAAATCCAATTGGTGGTAACGACGAGAAGAGGCAACAGAGGACTAGAGGGTCTAAATACGGAACACAAATCGGCGGGAGCAAAATGAAGCGAGCGACTTAGCTCGCCAATTCAGATCCCATCCGAAACAATCGATCGTTTCCACTCGCGGCGACAAAACGCAATTCGGGCGAAATTGGCCCGAGTGAAAATTGCAAAACTGCAAATTGGTTTTTTGCTAGCAGATAACTGCTATGGCATCCGCTACATGAAACATCGGTGAACTCACCGGTCAATCAAGTAGGCAATCGGGAGGAAGATTACACAAACGTGTGCAACCGAAAACTTTCCGTGGATGACACTTGGCGACAGCGGGTGGATTGCCTATCTACCTTGCGGGTAGGGCAGCGGAGTAAGCTATCAAGTCTCCGTCGAATCCATCGCTTTGGCTTAAAGTTTGCCATCTGCTTCCAAGCATGTCAAGCGGGAAATCGCTATATCTCCGACATTCGGCCTTTTTTGTCGATTTGTGGATTTCAAGTAAACTCGCATAACCGTTGCAACCGATGCGACTGATACGACGGCTCGTTCGGCATTTTGACCGAGGGAGGCTGCGCGAATAAGGGACTCCCAATGTTCAAACAGTTTTTACTTGCTGGTTTTATGCTAAAAACGATTTCGGCAATGTTGCTGCTAACCGTTTTGGAATGGTGTACCCCCGCGATCGCGTTTGCCATCGAGCGGGAGATTGCGTGGACCGAGGACTACGAGGCAGCAGTTCAACGTGCGGCCACGACCAACAGCATTGTCTTGCTCCATTTCTATGGCGACTACTGTCCACCTTGCAAATTGCTTGACAAAAAGACGTTTCACGACCCTGCGTTGGTTTCCAAAATGAACGAGCACTTGGTTCCGGTGAAGATCAATGCGGATCGGCGTCGGGACCTTGCACAAAAGTTCCAAGTAACTCGTTGGCCAACCGACATCTACCTTTTTCCAAATGGTGACGAGATCTATCGAGGTGTTAGCAACGCCGACCCGGCTGTATATTGCAAGACCATCGAACGAATCGCATTGCGACATCGAGATTGGACCGTCGAACGCAACTCTACAGCCCGTGCGAAAGAAAAACGTCAAGACCGTGCGTTAGCTGCTCATACGCCACAAATCCAATCTGAACAACCGATCCATGCAGGCAATGCTGGTCATTCGGTGCGAACGCAGGCGGCCTCCTGGACAAACAAGCCTGACACAACACCTGGCAATGTTTCTGCATCGTCTTCAACTGGAACCGCATTGCCAAACTCTCGAGTGATTGAGAACCCGTACGTCACCCAGCAACCCATCTTGGTACCGCCAGCGTCAGCGAGTGGCGTCCAACAAGTGCTTCCCTCTAAAGCAAGTCCAAAGCAGACGATGTTCGACCAGGGTTCCAATCAACCCTCACAGTCGGTTGTTGCACAAACCATTGGCTCGCAACGCGAAATCCAAGTTCAACAGTCACAGCCCAACTCACTGTTGGCCCAACAAAACAATCCAGTCGCTTCGCAACAAGTTTATGCCGAGACGATTGGGCTCGGTGGCTATTGTCCAGTGACGCTAATCGAATCGCTCAACGAGCCAAACGCCAAGGGTTGGGTTGAGGGTGCGAAGTCGTTCGCGGTACGACATCGTGGTCGGGTCTACCACTGCGCAAGCGAGCGAGCGAGGCAAACCTTGCTTCGTGAGCCGGATCGCTTTACCCCATGTTTGAGCGGGTTTGATATCGTCCACTTCTGCAAAGCTGGAGAACTGCATGATGGCAAGTGCGAGTTCGGTTGTATTCAAGAAGGTACCAATCGTGTTTTCCTTTTTGAAACCAAAGCAAACTATGACGAGTTTACTCAGAATAGCGCGTTCTACTCCCGCGTGCTTGACAGCGCACGCCCCGAACGTGTTGCGAACGACTTGAATGGAACTCAAAACCGATAGCCATTTATGATTAAAACCAAAAGAGATAAATCGATACGCTATCAGCCCGCTGACGAGCATCGCTTGCAAGCGGGTCCAAGTCGCAGGTTTCTTCAAGCGTTTGTGGTTGGGCTAGCTCTTTTTGCAGGTCCGTCTGTTTCATCGATGGCTCAATCCGAACGCGGATCGAGTACAAACGATAACCCCGTGGTTCATTGGCCGCGATTGGATTTTGTCATACCTTTTAACGTTGATGTGACCGGCCAAACTCCTCGCGAAATTCAGCTGGAATTCTCGGAAAACGGTGGCAGGTCTTGGATGCTGTACTCGAGCGGCGACGTGAGAACAAAACAGTTTCATTTTAAAGCCAAGGTCGATGGCGAATATCAATTTCGACTCAAGACACTCGACAGTCAAGGTCGTAGTTTTGACAATCCTGGTGAACCATTGCGAGTCGCTGTCGATACCACGAAGCCAGATGCAAAGCTCGTAGTCGACATCGATACTCGCGGAGTCATGCAAGCGGAATTTGAGATTTCCGATGCTGCGCTTGATGTTTCGTCGATCCAACTGGCCTATCAAACCGAAGGGCTTTCGCAATGGCGTGAAATTCCTGTTGAATTGAGTCCAGGACAAAATCCGCTCGAATGGTTTGGAAGTGGTTCTTGGAGCATTCCTAGTGGAACACGCCAGCTTGTGGTTCGACTTACCGCCAAGGACAAGGCTGGCAATCCAGTCGAGGTCACCAAACTACCACAGCTTCCGCGATCGGCGTCAGCCAGCGGTAACATGCAATTCGCAAGTGGCAAGACCCGAGACATTGGCGACTCTAACCGGACCATTGCAAACGTACCGGCAGCCTCCGCTCCGACCATGGCTCCACCAACAGTCAACGCTCCGATTGGAAGCGGCGTGGCCGATTCGTTCCCAAAAGTAGAGGTACTCGGTGCAGCTCGTTCGTCACCGAAGTTGGATCAGCTCGCAGCAGCGCAGCTGCAATTGATCGAGCAGCAAAGCAAATTTATCGCATTGCAGTCTGCTAATCCACAATCCTTCGATACTCCGCGAAACACACTTAAAGTTGGGTCCACTGAAAATCCGCCATTCCCGATGCTCCCCGAAGCAAATCCGAACAGAACGGTCGCCTTGGAGAATAGACCATTGCCAAAGAACGAAGAGCGACCAAGCAAACTGCCCGTTCGTACGTTGACGGATGAAGAGTTCGAACAATTGAAGTCCCCCGGGCCAATGAGCCTAACAGGCAAGCGAACCGAACAGTCCCTACTAAGCCCAAGTGGTTCACTCGAGATCGAGCCCAAGGTAGTACGCATCCCGGGGCAAACTGCTTTCCGTAAGGATATTAAGCCGCTCTACAGCAACAGTAAAGCATTCAGCCTCGACTACAATATTGAGAATGATTCCGATTCACCTGTTTCAAATGTGGAGCTGTGGGGGACGTCTGACGAAGGACAAACATGGCAGATGTGGGGCCTGGATCCAGATCGGGCAAGTCCATTCGACATTGAGGTTGAGTCCGAAGGTTTGTTTGGATTCCGCATGGTCATCGTTGGGACCAACGGGCTGGCATCTAACCGGCCTCGAAACGGTGACAACGCCGATGCCTGGATTCATGTTGACATACAACAACCCCAAGCCAGAATTGTCAGTGCGTTGTATGGAAAAGCGAAAGAATCTGGTTCATTGATCATCGAGTACGATGCCAACGATGACTATTTTCCCGACCGGCCAATTACCCTTTTCTATTCGCAAACACCCAATGGCCCGTGGTCCATCATCGCCTCGGGAATTCGGAACAACGGGCGTTACGTTTGGCCGGCGGACCCAAGCCTTCCTACTTCGATTTATTTGAAAATGGAGGCGCACGACGCAGCAGGCAACGTGGGCATCCATCTATTGGATCTTCCAATTGATGTCATGGGCCTCGCTCCCCGAGGTAGATTTCAGGGTTTTCGTCCAATTAAGTAATGAAATGGACTTTGACGATTCGCTTGAGTCGGTCGTCCAGCAATCCTCTAGTCCTATTTAGTTTTTTCGCCCGGAAGCAGAATAATCCAGCAGGACGAGCCTGCGGTATTTCCCAGCCGACGCATCTGCGTATTCGCTTACGATCGACTTCTTCAAAATAGGGTGAAATTTCAATTCCCTTGTTTGACAAAGCGACCTAATGTTGCCAAGATCAAATCCTGCCATAACCCCACCTTGTCCAATCCTCTGGAATTTGAATTGATGTTTTCTATTCATGGCCGGTCTTGCAATCCCTTTTGTGACCGCTTGCGTCGTCGCAATTTTTTGAAGATCGGCTCCCTTGGGCTTGGCGGTCTGTCCATGGTCGAGCTTCTTCGCGCTGAAGCCATGAATGAGTTTGGCAGTGCCAACAAGTCCGTCATCATGGTCTATTTACCGGGCGGTCCGCCGCATCAGGACATGTACGATCTCAAGACAGAAGCCCCCGTCGAAATACGTGGCGAATTTAGACCGATTTCGACGAACGTCCCGGGCATCCAGATCTGCGAACATCTGCCGAATCTAGCAAGAATGGCCGACAAATACGCAATCATCCGCTCCATGGTGGGTGCTAAAGATAGGCATGAGTCGTGTCAGTGCATGACCGGACGACTTAATGATCGAAACCCGCCTGGTGGTTGGCCAGAGTTCGGTTCGGTAATCTCAAAGCTTCAAGGGACAAACGACCCGACATTGGCCTCCTATGTCAATCTGTCTCCGAAGATGAGACACACTCCCTACAACTTCGGTAAGTCCAGTTTTCTTGGACACGCTCACACACCCTTCAACCCGGCGGGCGATATAAGAAACGACATGGTTCTAGGTGGTATCACAACACAGCGACTAGCGGATCGAAAGGCACTGCTCTCTAGCATCGATCAGTTCCGACGGGACATCGATAGGAGTGGAGCGATGGAGGGCTTTGATTCCTTTCAGCACCGCGCATTCGATATCTTGACATCGAGTAGGATGCTTGAGGCTCTCGACCTTTCTTCCGAAGCCCCTAAGCTTCGCGAGCGCTACGGCATCGGAACGGACAAAGAACAGGGGGATGCAGCGCCTAGGCTCAACGAACAGTTTTTGCTCGCACGACGGCTCGTTGAAGCTGGCGTTCGCGT
>JANLUJ010001297.1:0-3516 GCA_031363425.1 Pirellula sp. | reverse complement strand
CGGCGGCGTCAGCCATGGCTGGGATACCTCAATTGCTAACGCCAATTAGCCTGGAATCACTCGCAACGGCGCACGCATTGCGGCAGCAATCTGCAGCGATTGTGGGGTTGCCCTATCAAGTTGAAACATTAACAGAATCGTCGCATTTGATTCGAATACTGCGAGAAACAATTGGACTGAGGATGAATTTGGATTTGGAGTTCCAGAATATCGCCGCGGGTCAATCCGACACACTGTCTATGATCCGGAAAACGATGGACTCGATAGTTTCCAGATAGCGCTGTGTCCAACTTAGATTTTAGGGTACGACGAAAAGTGGCACAGGGGTGGGGCCGTTCGCCCTGTTTAGCCTGGAAGCAGAACAATCCGCAGGGCAAGCCTGCGGTATTTCTGAATCCCACCGGCTTGACCGGTTAGCGAGCGATCTGCGTGCGCTGTTCTAACGCTTTGGCAACGCGCTCGATCACATCTATCCAATTTCCTAATTGTGACTGTCGAAACAATCGAACAGAAGGGTACCAAGGAGAATCGTCTCGGTCCACGAACCATCTCCATTCGGAGTCCCGATTAAGTAGTAGCCACGTGTCTTTGCCAAGAGCACCAGACAAATGTGCGATTGAACTATCGCATGAAATAACCACATCGAGGTTTGCGATGACAGCAGCGGTATCTACAAAACCATCCTTTCCGGCGTCCATTTGATCGGTATAGTCTTCGATTCTGTCTCGGAACGGGCAGTTTGACATCAGTGTTGTTCCTTGTCCAACCTGAAGACTTATGAGACGTACATATTCGGATTTGGCAATCCGCTCAAAAAGCCCGAGATCGAGCGATCGAAAGCGGTCGCCTGCATAATCAGGATTTCCTTGCCAAGCTATCCCCACTTTGATTCCGCTTTTGCCGTCAAGGATTTTCTGCCAATGCGACACGAGTGATGGTTCGGCGCTTAGGTAGTTTGTCGAGGCGGGGATGGTCTCGACGGTCGTTCCAAGGATCCCAGGCAAACTCATGAAGGATGCCTGCGCATCGAATTCTGGCGGAGTTTCCTTTCTGCCGATCAAAAAGTCGTATCCCAATCCTGAACCAAGCAAACGAGTTAGGCGTTGGTGACATTGGACGATTACACGAGCCCCCATCTTTTGCACCTCCTTCGCATACCGAAAGAACTGGATTTGGTCGCCGAATCCTTGTTCGCCGTACAAGAGAATGGTTTTGCCTTTCGGCGACGTGCCGTCCCAAACGGGCTGTGGGAATCGTTTGGCGGGGGGCTGCATTCCGTCAGCCAGCCATCGCCATTCGTATTCGGTCCAACCGCGTTCAAAATCCCCTAATCGCAGGAGCGACTTTCCAAGGTTTCGGTGAGCCACAGCGGATTGAGGATTGATTCGCAGTGCTTGCTTGTAACAGCGGATGGCATCCGAAAGGTTTCCAAGGTCATAGTGTGCGTTTCCAGAGTAAATATGCGCCTGGACCAAACCAGGGTTCAACTCGATAGCTTTGTTAGCCGCGTCGAGGGCCTTTTCATACTCTCCTGCGAAGTGGTAAGCCCATGACAAATTGAGGAAAGGCTCTACTGCTTTAGGGTCTAGTTGTGCCGCGGTGGCATAAGCAACGATTGCTTCTTCAAAGCGATTCGCATCGCATAGAGCGTCACCCAAGCGAATTTGGCCAACTATCCAATCGGGTCGAAGTTGGACCACCCCTTCAAACAGGCTGATCGCTTCGGTGAATTGCCCCGTATCCTTCAGGGCTAAGGCCAATGCCCACTTGATATCTGCTGATTGCGGATTCATCGCGACTGCCCGCCGGAAGCAAGCAATCGCCTCATCCAAGCGTTTTAGTCGCCCAAGCGCCGAACCCAGATTAAAAATGACGGAAACGTCCGATGGAAAGTGATTGGACAGTGTCGACAGAGTTCGAACGGCCGCGGCAAAATCAGTTGTTTGAATTTGAATCGTCGCAAGCATTCTGAGAGCGGATGAGTCTTCAGGGCAGACCGCAAGTAAGTTACTGCAGATTTGAATTGCCGTGTGTATATCACCTCGACGTAAACACTCATTCGCTTTTTTTAGTTCCAACTCTGACAAGAACGAATTCCTTATTTGATTTGCAATCCTGGCGGGCAGAGCCTACTGGCACTTACATTGTGAGCGGCGAGGCGCTAGCCGCCGGTTTCCCGATTCCATTTCCTCTGAGAATTTCATCACCCGCGGCTAGCGCCTAGCGGCTCACTTCGCGTGTACGCCAAGCGTTATAATAGCCGACAATCGATACACTCCAAAACCAAATCATTTCAAAAAATGTGTGACCGCGTGGTGCCACGTCTTCAAAATGAGTTTATTAGTTGGTGTCGAAATGCAATTGGAACCAAATGAATTTAGTCAAATCGCATCGTCGAAATTGGATGAGCAGCTGGCAAGTACCGAGGCCAAGCTCGACGAGATGTACACGCGAGCTGTCGCTTTGCGTTATCAAGGCAATCAGGTTGAAGCAATTGGATTGCTCCGACAACTCCTGGCAATCCAATCCAAACACGTTGCGGGCTCGCTTTGTCTTGCAGATCTATTGAAGGAAACGGAACAATGGAACGAATCCGTTCTTGGATTCGAACACACGTTGCGATTGGACCCAAACTGCCTTGAGGCTGCTTTGAAACTAGGTGTTCTTTGGGGACAGAGGGGTAGACCTAGTGAAGCGGCCCATGCGTTTTCGCGAGCGGTCAAGATCGATAAAACATCTGCAGTGGCCCATCGTTTTTTTGGTATGGCACTGAATGATTTAAAAGGTTTTAGTGAAGCAATAACGCACCTTCAAGAGGCGATTAAGTTGGAACCGCAATCTGCGGAATCCTACATGTATTTGGGAAATGCATACGTTGGGCTAAGGAAGTTTGACGACGCAGTTGTTGCTTACAAATTGGCGGCCGAGAAAGAACCGCAAAACACCCAGCCGCACTTGAGTCTCGGAACTTGTTTGGCGCAGCAATCGAGGTCGGAAGAGGCAAAAGCCTCCTTCTGGAAAGCTCTCGTTATTGATCCAAATTGTGCACTTGCGTTTGAAAAATTGGGAATTGCATGTGAGAGTGAAGGCAACCTGGACGAGGCGTACAAGCACTTCACACAAGCGATTCAAATCGACCCTCAACTTGCTTCTTCTCACGTCAATCGAGGAGTAATCCTTGATCGACTTCGGCGGTATGATGACGCAAAAAAGTGTTTTCAAATGGCATTGTCGGTCGCGCCGGAAAACGTCCCGGCCAAGTTTAATCTTGGCATGCTCATGCTCAGAAACGGAGATTGGAAAACCGGCTTTGGGCTTTACGAACTGAGAATGCAACTTCTGGGCGCAAAAAAGCTAAGCGTTGGAACACCGATGTGGGAAGGTGATTCACTTGCCGGCAAGACCATCCTTGTTCGCAATGAACAGGGATTAGGGGATTGCATTCAATTCGCACGCTACCTTCCTATGGTGAAGAATTGCGGAGGCAGGGTTTTGCTCAGTTGTCGACGATCGATG
>JANLUJ010001223.1:0-5925 GCA_031363425.1 Pirellula sp. | reverse complement strand
CACGCGGGCATTTGGTAACGAATTCACAGCGACGCCTCTCCCCAAACACTTGACGTTCGTTTTCTTCAATGTTAATCGGATCCCGATCTCACCGGTGGCAAACAAAAGCGCACAAATGATCACATTTGGCAGACTCAGTACACTGACGAATCCGGATAACTCGACGCAGTCGTTCACTTACAACAGCGCAAATCAGATGCTGACGGTGGTCGATGAACTAATCAAAACAACTTCTTTTGCACACGATGCTCTAGGTCGAACTTTATCGACAACAAACCGAGTGAACGCTGTAACACAATGGGAATACGACGCCGTGTCACGCGTCAAGAAACAAGTCGATGCATTGGGCAATCCGATCGACGTGTTCTATACCAATCGCGGTTGGGTAGATAAGATCCAGTACCCCGATCCGGATGCGGCGGCGCCACTTGCAAGAGCAGAGGACGTTCGCACGTATGACCCAGTTGGAAATCTGCAGTCGCAAAAAGATCCACGCGGCAATTTCCAAGGGACACTTCTGTACCAATACGATTTGGACAACCGGCAATCTCGCCGCGGCAATGATCTTTACCCGAATCTATTTGAAACACTGGTATACGACAATATTGGCAGGTTGACTGAGATCAAGCGAATTCCGACAGATGTCGTTTCAAATAACGATCCAAACACGGTCTTTCCCACAACGATGTTCGTTACTTACGACGACGTTGGGAGAGTACTTAGTCAGATTACAATCGACATTTCCGGCATTCACGATGTCTACGCAGAGTTCTTCACGTACAACCTAGTAGGCGAGCTTACCAGCCGCACAGACGGAGCTGGTAATGTATCGCTGAACACATACGACGGTCGTGGACTGTTGCTTCGTGAATCGCTTCCTGATCCAGATGGAAATAGTCCGCAATTTCCGTTAACTGTGACTCACACATACGATAATATGGGACGTGAGACTCGAACGGATCGTGGATTTGGTCGGATCACCAGTTTCGAATACAACAATCGAAGCTGGTTGACGAAAGCAACTCAGCCCGATCCCGACGGTACTGGGCCAGCAACATCCCCAATTACGCAATTTGCTTATAACGCTCGAGGCGACCAGACCGGCATAACTGATCCACTATTGCGAGTCACTAGCTATGCTTATGACAACGAACAACGTCTTTTCAGTCGTACGGACCCAGATCCCGATGGAGCGGGCCCCTTGTCAGCTCCAATAACTGGTTGGGGATACAACGCAAATGATTGGTTAACAAGCACCACGGATGCGGTGGGTGCCGTCTCAAATCTTCAATACGATTCGCTTGGTAGGTTAGTTACTCGAACGGACCCAGATCCGGATGGTGCTGGACCTTTGACTTCGCCTGTGACCAACTACGCATACGACATGATCGGATTGTCTGGGGTGACCAACGCGATGTCCGGAACTTCGGTTTACGAACGGGACACACGAGGTCGGGTCAAATCCATGACGGATCCCGCTGGACTGAAGACGGACTACGTTTACAATTTTTATGATAGCCTGTTGACTCAAACGGATCCCGATGTTGACGGCACTGGACCGCTCCAACGCGTAACCAGCTACAAATATGACACCCACGATCAGATGGTCGAAAAAACGGACCCACTAGGAATTACAAAGTTTGCCTACGATACTGCCGCAAACTTGACATTTCTAACGGATCCCAATAACAACGTAACTTCCTTCGGCTATGACCATTTGAATCGAAAGGTGACAGAAACTAATTCGCTAGGAAAAACGAGAACTAGCACATACGATGTAGCGGGAAATCTGACACGAACGCTTGATCGCAATGGACGAGTTATACAATACGTTTACGACAAGTTGGATCGCCCCATTCAAGAACAATGGTATACGGCCTCCGGGACTTCGTCCGTCTTGGTAGGGTCTGGTGCTAACACAGTCGTAAATGGCAGCAGGACCGACGAGAAACAATCGTTGGGGTGGACCGCTACGAATTCGACTAGTTTATCTGGTACGTTCACGATTACATACGGCAACCAAACAACGACACCTCTTGCCTGGAACGCCAGCGCTGCTTCGATTCAGTCAGCACTTGAATCAATTTCGACGATCGGTTCTGGCAATGTGTCAGTTGCGGTTTCTTCACAATCCACATTCAGCCGCACACTCACGCTGAGCTTTCAGAATGTGCTAAAGGGCGCCAATCTATCACAGGCAACGATCGCGACGAGCTTTACCTTTGCTCCCGCGGGTACACTTTCCAGTTTCGCACAAACCGTTACCAACGGTATTTCGATCTCGGAAAAACAGCAGATTTCTGTGGACGCGAGCGGTGGGACTTGGCGTGTGGCCTATGGCGACGAAGTTTCAGAGCCACTTTCCCCTTCGATTACGCCAGCGGATTTAAGACTGGTGCTCAATGGCTTCGTTGGAATTGACAACGTCACAGTCGTGAATACCCCGCCGGTTCAAGGCCCTGGTAATTTCGACATAACGTTTGGTGGCACACAGTCCACGACTAACATGATGCAAATCATGCTAGATGCAGCCAATCTCACCGCTGGCCCTCAAACTCGGCTTATCGCCACATCCTACAATTCGGACAGCGAAATTGTTTCAGTTTCCGATCCGTCATCAATAATCAACTTTACTCGCGATAGCCTAGGGCGTGCGACTACCGTTGCAAGCACTCTACCGGGAAATTACGGTGCCTCGCTTTCGCAGTCCTTCGATGCGGTCGGCAACAGAACGGAAATGCGCTCAACCCTGGGAGCGACCCTTGATTTCAAGAACACTTACACCTATGACAAGTTGAGACGTCTCACCGACCTAGTACAAACAAGCCAAACAGGGGGCACACCGGTTACTCCTAAACACGTGAAGTTCAATTACAATGCACTGAGCCAGCGCACTCAAATAGACCGCTACCAGAGCACAGGAACGACCAGCGCGGTGGCAACGACCGATTTCACTTACGATACTGCGAACCGCCTTAGCGGAATTGCGCACAAGCAAGGTGCTACCAACCTGAATACATATGCGTACACATACGACCCGCTTTCGCGCTTGGCCACAGTGAACTCGACAGCCGAGGGTCTCACAACCTACGCGTACGATCAGACTTCGCAACTGAAGACTGCTACGAACACTGGCGTCGCGAATGAGACGTATGGTTACGATGCCAACGGCAATCGCAATACGACCGGCTATACGGTACCCGCTGGCCAAGACAACCATACAACCACGAGCCCTGCGACTCAGTATTCACCGGCTTTCGCCTATAGCTATGACAATGAAGGAAACGTGACTTATCGATCGGCTGCAGGAGGGGGACAGGGTTTCCAATACGATCATCGCAATCGCCTGATTGGAGTTACTGATTCTGCGAATCCTGGAAACAATATTTCCTACCAATATGACGCCTTCAATCGCCTAGTCGTCAAATCAACTTTTTATTCGAGTCAATTTTGGGTATACGACGAAGGCATCAATCCAGTTTATCAAAACGATAGTTCGCAGACTCCAAACTTAACGCATCGGTATCTCTGGTCTAACTCAGTCGATGAGTTGTTAGCGGACGAACAAGTGACTTCGCTCAGTACTGGTGGAAATACTATTTGGGCGTTAGCGGATCACCTGGGATCAATTCGCGACTTAGCGGATCTCAACGAAGGCAACGGAGCGACATCGGTTGTGAATCACCGACGCTACAATGCATTTGGCAAACGGACATCTCAATCCGGTGCGGTCGATGTGATTTTCGGCTACACGGGCAAGCAGTTCGACGAAGCTACCGGACTGCAAAACAATCTCAATCGCTGGTACGACCCCAATCTAGGCAAATGGCTCAGCCAAGACCCCATCGGCTTCGGGGGAGGTGATGTCAATCTCTATCGGTATGTTGGGAATGGACCGACGAACGCGACGGATCCGGTTGGTCGTCAAGAACTCACCTGGGGTGAGCCTTGGGGGGGGAAGCGAAATCAGCGAAAGTATGCCAATGGAGACCCTGTTCCGGAAGATTTCGTTCCGCTTGACTCACCCGATTGGGGAAAAATTCGGAACAGTTTTGAGAATCGGTGGGGTCGGCGAATAGGTGATATGCCGGTTGCTTCTTTGTTGAATGCCCACGAATTGTTCTATCAGGATTTCATGGATTGGAAAAGTGGCAATGAATATTCAGATGCCGTACGACAATATGAGCTAGATCCCAATCTACACATAGCCGTCGATAAAGTCGGAAGTTTGTTCGGCGGCCCGGTTGGGAAGGGAAGCGGATTTCTTGCGGGTAAGGGGATATTTGCCCCAGTTAAAGCAGCGGACTTGCCTTGGGCTAGAGCAGGAGCCGCAAGGGCTGCCAAATCGATCGAAGCAGGGCAGACCTCGATCAAGGTTGCGTCCAGGGACGATGCTGCAGAACTTGTATGGCGGATGTTTTCATCTAGAGGTTTCACAAATACGACTGGGCGTACCGGAGCTGACGTACGAAAGATACTTGGCTCGAAAGCGGGTACGTATCACTGGGACGACGTTTTGGATGCCGCTGGAAACGTCGCGGGGCACGGAGCGGGAAATGCTCACGCCGGCATGAAACATGTGCAAATCCATTTGCTTCCCGATGGCGACATCATCAGAATTTTCTTTCCATAGGATCAACTCAAGTATGAATATGACTTTTCCAATGAAACTCCAAGAAATGCTTACGACGATCGGCCAAGTTGCCGTTGAAGTCGAGTCATTTGTGGAGGGCTACCGAGAGTTTGTTACGGTTTTTAGGTGTCCAACAAGTCAGATTCTTAGCTTTGATGAAAGATTTCCTTATTTGCGTGGCAATGAGATCGTTTATCGACTGATGCGATTTCGCGTCGAGAATTCACTGATCGAGAATGATCAACATTGTTCGAATGAGGATTTGGTCGGGCTGCAAAGTCTGTACGTCCCATCAGAAGAGACTGCCTTACACATTCTTGATTTTTGGAAGGTTCCGCCTTCCACACTAGTTCCGCCGAACCAAACAGAGGTACCCGTGTAACTTGTTAAATTTGCCATGCCCCAGTTAAGGGACTGGGCGGGCAAATTCATCATCCGCTCTCTAAGACGGTCTTCAAGGCGCTTGATCGTCACCCAATTCTAAAAGGCCACTATCGGCCGCGTGATCCGCGTTTCACGACGCAAGCACTCGACAAAGCGGCTCACAACGGCTATCAACGTTGGCACATCGATCTCGATAGTGAAGTCGCAAGTTGGGTGAATAGCAACCAAGCGGCTACCCCCTGCGGCGTCTCAAGACATTTTGGACTTTTGTGTACGAGAACTCGTCAAGCTTGCCTAATCTTAATTCTCCCCCACATCCTCCTCTGCATCCTCCAGTCCAGCTCTCTAGTCAGTGGCCTCAGCAACCTCTCATGGATCGCAGCTTTCCCATGGATCACCTCCGGCAAGTATAGAAGCTCCTCCTGAATATCTGGCGCCAAGTTCAGCAAGCTCATAATCTGCGTCATTCTTGGCTGACTGACTCTGCCCATCTCCGCTAACTGCTGAAAAGTGTCAACCTGGCTTGATTCAATCATCGATTGCATCCGACTGGCTAGCGCAACCAGCTTGGCGATCCTTGGAATCCGACCAAATTGAGCTGCCTTGACCCTCGCAGCTCTGGCGCATCGCGACGCTTGTGAACTTAGCCTTGAAATGCGACTTTGCGTGCCAGTTGCTTTTCGTATTGCTTTTGCTGTTGCTGTAATTCTTTGAGACCTGTTCCAACCGACTTACGGGTTTGGCGTAGTACTTCCTGCATTAGACCATCGTCTGTGGAAATGCATCGAATCTGGTCGACAACTGCGGCTTCCAATTCCGCTGCCGGAAGTGCTTTCGACGGACAAGTATCCCAGCCATATTTGATCGCTTTGAGGCAAGTGTAATAGCGGTATCGTTTACTTTCCCGG
>JANLUJ010001157.1:0-3372 GCA_031363425.1 Pirellula sp. | reverse complement strand
CACGGCGCCCACATGCAGCACACCGACCCGATGAACGTCATCGAGTTCGAAACTTTGCACCAGCGATCCATTCGCCAGCGGACTAACGAGTTACCTGGCTTTTCGATGGCAATCGATACTGGGAATTTTGGTTTGCATGGTCACCGCCCGGAGCTTCGCGATGGCTATGAATCGATTGCTAGATCATCGTTGGGATGGTGAAAATCCTCGAACGTCGACGCGTCACCTTCCTGCGAAAATACTGACCCGATCCAGCGTTGCGTGGTTCAGTGCCCTCTGCGGAGTTTCCTTTGTCGCTTCTTGCGGTTTGTTCCTTCCTAACTTGCTACCGCTGATTCTGAGTATTCCCGTGCTCGCTTTTTTGATGGGATATAGTTTCGCCAAACGCTTTACCAATCTAGTTCATTTTTGGCTTGGCGGCGCATTGATGCTGGCCCCGATCTGTGCTTGGATTGCACTTCGCGGCGAAAGCGTCCAATCGAATCCGTTGGATCTTCTGCCGGCTCTTGCTTTGGGCGTGGCCGTTTTCCTTTGGGTATCCGGTTTCGACATCATTTATGCTTGCCAGGACGCCGAATTCGATCGTGGTGCCGGTCTGTTTAGCATTCCCGCATGGCTGGGTGTGCAAAATGCATTGCGAGTGGCGGCAGCTTGCCATGCGGCCATGTGGTGCGTCGCCTTGCTACTGAGTTTTGCGTTGCCGGCGTTATCGCTCGGCTGGCTTTTCCGGTCAGCTTTATTGGTCGTTGGATTGTTACTCATTTACGAACACAGCTTGATATCCGAAAAAAACCTAACCCGAATGCAATTGGCTTTTTTTCAACTCAACTCGATCATCAGCCTATTGTTTCTTGTAGTGGGAACCATCGACGCTTTCTGGCGATAGAATAATCGACTTCAACCTTTTTCCGTTTTAAACAGCCATTTCAATCATGAGTAGCCTCAACGTACAGGATCGATTGCGTTCCATTCGAGACAAAGTGGAACAGGGTGGTCGCCTCTCCCTGGACGAGGGAGTTTTTCTTTATTCACCTGAAGTACCTCTGCATGAGGTCGGCCAACTCGCAAATTATGTTCGCGAGAAGATCAACGGGAACGTTGGCTACTACAACATCAATACGCACTTGAACCCAACCAACGTGTGCGTCTACCGCTGTCGTTTTTGCGCATTCCGCTCGGACCTTCGCGACCCGAAGGGCTATGCGATGAGTGACGAACAAATTCTTCATCGAGGCCAAGAAGCCGTCGACAACGGTTGTACCGAGATGCATATCGTGGGTGGCCTGCATCACAAGCTCGGCTACGATTGGTATCGCGGGATGATTGAAAAACTGCATGCCTCGTTCCCTAAGCTGCATCTCAAGGGATGGACAGCGGTTGAGATCAACTGGTTTGAATTCCTAACCAAAATGTCCTCCAAAGAGATCTTGAGGGACTTGAAACAAGCGGGGCTCGGTAGCATGCCAGGTGGTGGCGCAGAGATTTTCCACCCCGAAGTTCGCGATCAACTTTGCGAACACAAGGCCAATTCGCACAAGTGGCTGGAGATCCACCAAGCGGCGCACGAGATCGGCTTAAAGACGAACTGCACAATGCTATACGGGCATGTCGAACAAGCTTACCATCGCATCGATCACCTATTGCGATTACGAGATTTGCAGGACAAAACCGGTGGATTTCAAACGTTTATTCCGCTGGCATTCCATCCGGAGAATACCAAGTTATCGCATTTGAAAAAGCCATCGGCCCTGATGGATTTGAGAACGATGGCGATTTGTCGATTGATGCTGGACAATGTGCCTCACATCAAAGCCTATTGGATCATGCTAGGCATTGGCACAGCCCAAACCGCCTTGGCTTACGGAGCCGACGACATTGACGGAACGGTACGGCATGAATTGATTTATCACGACGCCGGCGCGACCACGCCTGAGATGCTAACCGTAGAGCAGATGAAGCATTTGATCGTCGAAGCAGGTAGAGAACCTGTCGAACGGGACACTGTCTATCACCACATCCATCGCAACCCGGACAATTTCAAAGACTGGACCGTTGGCGAGGAAGTATCACTCTACAACGAAGCTTGCACCACGTAGGTCCAGCTGTCCGCAGCCGGACGTATTGGAAATTGGAGTGGTATCTAACTTGCACAGGCTTGCAGGAGTCGCTCTGCTTCTAGGCGAGCGGCAACATTAACCCTACCTAGCACGACGCGCAAGCTAGTGATTCCAGCTTACTTTAATCCTATCTAGCACGACGCGCAAGCTAGTGATTCCAGCTTCCAATTCACTAGCTCGCGCGTCGTGCTACCGGTAGTTTTCATCCTGCCGCTCGCCCCAGAAACCTGCGGCTTCTTGCAAGTTCAGTCATTGACTGGTTAACTATATGCAGCCCATCGCTTTGACTGCGTGGCCATTCCGAGCATCCTTCGAAAATCCTACTATGCCAATTTCAGTAACCTGTCCAGGCTGCCTTACCCGTTTCACGGTTAGCGATAAGTACGCTGGCAAGAAGGGCCCTTGTCCTAAGTGCAAGAAGGACCTAATTGTTCCTGATAAATCTCAGGAAGTGGTCATCCATGCTCCGGAAATTGGCCCCAAAGACTCCAAAGGAGTCTCTGTTCTTAAACCCTTGAAGAGAGCCGAATTTAAGCTTTCGACTCGTGAATTGATTGTTGCAGCTGTGTTGTCAGTTCTTGCGCTGGGAACGGCGATATTTGCGCGCGTCGGATTTAGTGAGCCACCCTGGTTGCTGGCGGCATTTGGAGTTCTATCTCTTTCCTTTCCCCTGGCGTGGGTCGGCTACTCGTTTTTCCATGACGATGAACTAGAGGAATACTCGGGTAAAGAACGAGCGACGCGTGTAGGAATTTGTGCTTTGATATTCTCCGTGACCTGGGGCGCATACTGGTTTTTGGCCTATTACATGGGGAACAAGACGTTGGCCGATGTTGAGCCGATTCCGTTTGCGATCTTTTTGGGAGTTATGTTCGTAGTGGGAACGCTCGGCTCCTTAGTAGCCATGGACCTGGATATTGGACAGGCCTTGTTCCATTACGCCATGTATTTTGTAGTAACGTTTCTTTTGGCTCTGATTGCAGGCGTTCCGCTTGCGGAGCCCCTGTCGAGCGGCAAGGGCAAGTCGCCGTATCCGACTGTTAACACGCAACTCAAGTCGCCCGGAGTTCCAGGCAAGTCCAAGTAAACGGTAGGATTCCAATAATTTTCAGATTCGTTGCTAGACTCGGCCTTAGATTCATTGCTCGTTCACGCATGTTGGTTTAATCTACTGAATAAGCAAACGGCTGTTTAGGCTTGCGGCAAGCCGAATCCTTGGTGTTGAGCCTGAGGCGATTGCCTTCCTGTTTAGCCT
>JANLUJ010001269.1:0-2326 GCA_031363425.1 Pirellula sp. | reverse complement strand
CAATTGTGCTTTAGAAACCCAAGCAAAGCACCTACTAAAACCAGTAGCATGGCGGCCACGAACAACTGAGGCTGCCCCAGCGATGAACTAGGAGTGACCAACAACATCAGTCCCAACATCGCACAAATGATGACGGCAACTCCTCCACTGAGCGCGTCCATATTATCCAACATGTTGAAGGAATTAATGAGCATTACTATCCAAATAACACTCAGCATAGATGTCAACCATGGTATCCCGATAAAGGCGGTCAGTTGCAAGTGTTGCCAGTAAACGACGAACCCAGCGACGAGAAATTCCACTGCCAATCGCGCTTGCCAAGGCAATGAAAAACGATCATCCAATAGCCCAAGAACGGTCAAAATGGTGCCGCCCCCAATGAGCACCCAAATCTGAAATGCTCTCGACGCCAATCCTGGTAAATGCTCTTGCAGTCGTGTCGGTAACCAAACCTGGATTAAAGCGTCATTGGATTTTAGGAAAAACAATCCAAGCGTGCCCAACAAAAAGGTCCCCATTACCCCCATCCAAATCCCTAGCCCACCGCCAAGCGGAATTGGCATCGCGTGGACTTTTCTCGCGTTCGGCTTGTCCAGAAGTCCAAATGATTGAGCATTTCGTTTAACAAATGCTACCGCCAACACCGAAATGACGAAGGCTGGGAGAATAGTCACAAGCGAGATCGCACCCATTTGTAGCCAAAAAGAAACTGTCGGGTTGCTATCCATAGATTCCCAAACTGAAGGCATGTTCCAAAGGGGATTTCATTCGTGTTCGGAGTCCATGAAGGGTGATTCGATTCGATATCGCTTTGAAAGACGACCGGCAGGAGGTGCCTAGCCCGAGTGTCGCACGGCCCAGGGGCTATGCTACTGGCCAAGCGTCACACGGCCCTGGGGGCCATGCTACCACACGGCCCAGGGGGCCATGCTACGGGTAGATCTTATTTTGGCGGTCGACTAATTGCGATTTCTTTTGCCAGGTGTTTCCGAGCTTCATGAAAGAATACTCGAAAGTCCTGTCGTTGGTAGTCGGGATATGTCCAAGGCAAATGTTGCCACTGCTGATCGCGAAACGCAAGCGTCACTTCCGCGTAGATCCCATCCCTAAGATAAATGCGATGTTCACGATTTTTGGTCGAAGCGAGAACCAACTTAGTCATCGACATGTAGCCTGGGTCGATGTTGAGCGGTCTCTCGACGTCGAATGGGATACATTCCGTGACGTCGCTTTCCCAATCATGCGACATCAACTTGTGCGTCGCCAATTTCGCGGGATCGTACCAATTCGATAGAATGGCAAATTGCTTCTTTAGTTGATCCCCCATCGAGGCTCGGTAGTAGCTAGACTCCGTGAACGGAAATGCAGGACTGATTAACGCTATAGGCGACAGTTGAACGGCTACGCGATCCCAGAGCCATTCCAGCGCCGATTCGTACCTGCTGAATGCCGCAATAAACTGAAAGCAAAGCGGATGCTGTTTTGCAATGCCCATTCAATGGATCGCTTACTTCCCTTTATTCGATCGTGGGCGATTCGCATCTGCCGCATCGGCCGCTTTGGCTTTCTGCAAATTCAATTGGGCCTCTGCAAGTTGTCTTTGGATTTTGCTTGCTTCCCTCTCCGCTTTTTTTAGTTTGAGATCAATCTCGATTCGCTCCTTCTCCTTTTTTTGAATTTCGTTTTGTACCTCAATCACCTTTCTGTCTTTATCCACCTCTTCGGTTGGTAGAAGCTTTCTCTTTTTATCCAACTCGGCTTGTTGCTCCGCAAGGTGCTTCGTTGCTTCGATGGCATTTGCGTCTCGAGCTATGAATTCATTTTCCAGTTCAATCGGTTTGCTGATCAATTTTGAAAGTTCGTTAAGCTTGACGTCGTTATCGATGCCAATTTGTTCTTCGTCGTCGAGCAATGCGGCTCTGGTTTTTTTCGCTGCCTCAGACGCTTCTTTCGACAGGAGCCAGGCCGGCGTCAAGTGAACCTGCTCACGAAGCGGAACGGCAATTTTCTCAAGGGAAGCACCCGCTTGTCGAACTTTGGCAAGAGCATCCGGTATTCCAACCTTTGCACCAAGCCGATCTTCAGCATCTTCTCGCGTATCGCGAGCTTTCTTTTTCAGTTGTTGCAGGGCCAATTTAGATCTTTCCAGACGTCCCAATTCGGACTTCCATTCTTTCTGAATCGCCGACAAGTCCTTTTTTGCATCAGCTACCAAACGTTCAGCTCGGGCAACGCGCTCGTTTTCTTTGCGCTCGTCTCGCTTCGGGGAGTTACCCTTTTGAGCCAGGGTGCTGTTGCTGAACAAGACAAGCGATGCCAACAAAGC
>JANLUJ010001129.1:0-1245 GCA_031363425.1 Pirellula sp. | reverse complement strand
CGTACCCAAAAATATAAGTTGGACAGTGCAGAAGGTCACTCTCGGCAAGAGTGACCTACAGCGTAAGAGCGACCTACGGCACCCACCGGGTTTAGAGGAACTTCCCCAAACGTGCGCACAAGTCAGCTGGTCGGCAGCTGTAGCCCCATTCGTTGTCGTACCATGACACGACTTTCACCAATTTGCCTTTGTCCCCGAGTACTTGGGTAAAGTCGGCAGCAAAAATACTGCTGTGCGGGTCGTCAATGATGTCGCTGGAAACGATTGGGTCTTCGGTGTAGCAGAGAATTCCCTTGAGCGGTCCTTCGGCGGCAAGTTTCATGGCCGCGTTGATCTCAGCCACGGTTGTTTCTTTCTTGAGGTTGACAGTCAAGTCGACAACAGATCCGGTTGCAACGGGTACGCGCATCGCAATACCGGTCAATTTTCCTTTGAGTTCCGGAATAACCAAGCCAACCGCGGACGCGGCGCCTGTGGTGGTTGGGATAATATTCAATGCTGCAGCCCGAGCACGGTACGGATCGGCGTGTGGCAAATCCTGTACCTTCTGATCATTGGTATAAGCATGCACAGTAGTCATCAATCCCGACTCGATGCCGAAAGTATCATTGAGAACTTTGGCAATCGGAGCTAGGCAGTTGGTCGTGCAGGAAGCATTCGATACGCATTTTAGGTCAGCGGTGAGCTTGTTGTCGTTGACACCCAGAACGCAAGTAAGGTCCGCACCATCTTTTGCCGGAGCGCTAAGCACGACTTTCTTGGCTCCTGCGGTTAAATGCGAATCATAGCCAGGCTTTCCATCCTTTGCTCGACCGGTGAAGAAGCCTGTGCTTTCGATGACGATGTCGACCTTAAGATCAGCCCAAGGCAACTTCGATGGATCCTTTTCGGCAAGAGCATGAATCTTCTTACCGTTAACAATCAGGTACTTGTCATCGTAGCTGACCGTTCCATCGTACCGACCATGGATGCTGTCGTATTTCAGTAACGTTGCCAACATTGCGTTATCGGTCAAATCATTTACCGCTACAACTTCGAACTCGCTGGAACGGCTCATTAAGTTGCGGAACGTCAATCGTCCGATACGACCAAACCCGTTAATTGCGATTCGAATTGTCACCGCTAGTATTCTCCGCCAAAAGTAAGATAGACCTAGTAAAACGCCGATTTGGAATCATCTGATCCCAGATCGTCTGCTGCAAGCATCCTCAACGAACGCAATGCGCATGATTAAGAGTGGGAAGG
>JANLUJ010001116.1:0-4801 GCA_031363425.1 Pirellula sp. | reverse complement strand
CATGAACTCCATGTCGCGCATCACGGCTCCAGCCCGGAATGCAATTGCATGGCCATCGCCGGTCGCAACTCGCGGGTTGGTCGATTCCCGGAAGACTTGGCCGCAGCCACCAGTGCTGAGAATCGTTTCTTTCGCCCAAATCAGGTAAGGCTTTCCACCGCGTGTCGATGCCACCGCGCCACGACAACGTCCCTCAGACGTCAACAGGTCGATCGTAAATGTCTCTTCATAGATTTCGGTATGCTGACGTTCACGCGTATGTGCAATCATGGCCCGCATGATTTCTTTGCCGGTTGCATCCCCCAACGCGTGAATGATGCGTTGGTGTGAATGTCCACCCTCGCGACCAAGGACGAGCTGCCCATCGTGCTGGTCAAATCGCGTCCCCCACTTGATTAGCTCGGCAACTCGGTCCGGTGCTTCGCGGACGACTAAGTCCACGACCTGCGGGTCACAAAGGTCTCCGCCGGCGACCAGTGTGTCCTGGACGTGATTGTCGAAACGATCCTCGGGATCCCACACACTAGCGATTCCACCCTGCGCATAGGCACTATTGGATTCTTCAAGTTTGTCCTTCGTGAGAATAATCGTTCGCAGTGAAGGATCGATTTCGTGTGCCGCTCTAAGTCCAGCTAAGCCTCCACCAATGATCAACACATCGGTAAAGAAATGCCCACATCGTTTGGGCTCAATCGATGCAAGATAGCGGGGCGAAAGCTGCGACCAAGGCAGAGAGAGTGTTCGACCTGGTACTTTTCGATCTATTTCTGAAATCGCCATTTATTATTCTTGCTGCGGACATTGTGGTTAGAGGCGCTGTCGAAACTCATCGCAAGAATCCAGCACCATTCGTCGTCTGTTCCAAACAGTATCATAGCGAATCAAGGGACGGACGGTGATTGCTCCCTTTTCCTTCCGTGTATTCAGTGTTTTCCGTGGTTCAAAAAGACTGTAGTGTGTTCCAGGTTGGGGACGCAGAGCGGGAACAGTTGAGACAACTGTTCTACTCTGTTTTACTCAATAGCATGCCTAGGTAACTGCGCGGCTCAACGTCGGATAAACCAAGGCGATGCCCGACGTCTTGAATGTCCCTTTGAGCATTCTCAATCTCGTTTGAGTTGTATACGATGCGTTCGACTTCTGCGAAGTCGCCAAGCGACTCTAAATGGTCGAGCGTAATTGTTATCCTTCCATGGTTATGCTCCAAACTGTAAACCTCGCGAGTTTTCGCAACGGTCAATGCGATGACAAATCCAAGATGTCCCCAGATCTTCAACCAATCGTCCGCCGTTCCTGGTATCATCGGCAACTCAATCTCGGGCCGTATTTTGATTGGGCCAGCCAACCGTGGACCTTTGTATGTGATAAATGGCAGGCCATCTACCTCGCGGATCCGCAATGCTTCGTCGGTCGCGCGGAAGTCCCTCGATGGATGCCGCAAATAGGTGTCGCGATGCACTTCTTGTTTTACATAGACTGCCCCCAGTTCCTTCAGCCGTTTGCGAGTGGCAATGGCATCGTGAACTCGAAACTTGCATTCGGCTTCCATCGGTGTCTTAATCATCGGATTCGTTGTCTACTAACAGGACATGCAATATTGTGATAATGACATTGTAGACCTAAGTAGGCAGGATTAGCGAACTGCTAGAACTGGTTTTCAATGAACGCTTTCTGGCTTTGATCCGCAAATACGGTGGAACGAAGCGGCTTCGATGGCCCACGCTATCCACAGTAGATTCAGGCTTGGCGTGATTGGGCTCGTGTAGTTCCTCAATGACCATTCCATTGCGACAAATGCCGCCCAGTATCGACTCCAAACTGTGCGCGTACTCTCTTGTGCTCGGCTCTCGTAGCGGGCTCGGTTCGTCTGCCCTTGCCGGTTCGGCAATGGCCCCGATCTCGCTATCGATCACATATTTACCAGCCCGCGATTTCAAAGACGCTTGCAAATTGATCGGCTGTTTGTGCTGAGAAACATACAAACCGTTCGGCTTCAATATTCGCGATACCTCTGCAAAGACTTTCGAGACTTCTGAAACGTAACAAGTGCTCACCGGTTGGATAACCAAATCGAACTCTGCATCACGAAGCATGTGCATGTCGATCATCGTTCCCTGAATCAATCGCACGTTGAATTTCAATTCTTGAGAAACTCGCCTGTCCAATTCGAGCATGCCATCGCTAATGTCCAATACGGTTACGGTTGCACCTGCCGCATGATAGAGCGCACTGTGCCGGCCTCCAGCCGCTGCCAAACACAATACATGCCAGCCTCGAATGGATCCGCCTAGCCATCCTGCTCCGTCGACGATTTCCATCGGACGTCGAAGTTCTTCATCGGTCACCGTTTTGGCCAAGATATGTCCGCTACGAGCCATCCGGTCATAAGCCCTTTGGTTTAGGGCTTCCACTGACTCGGGGCTAAGTTCGTCGGGCATCTCTTTCATTCATTCTGTATCAGTAGGCTTCACGGAGAACTAGCGTCGTACGCTCTCTGAATGCAAGCCCGCTGCCGAATGTCCGCCGATCGCTCCAGCAATCTCGAACACGGTACCGCTCCCTGGTATAAAGCGGCCCACTTCGCCCCCCGCTTCCACGCCATAACGTGCGTAAAGAATGCGTCGAACTTCCGACGTACGGAAAGTTCCTTTCGCCATGGTGTAATCCATAACTTCATTGGTTGCGAGCGATTCATGATACAAAGCCACCAGCGGCAAACTCTGAAAGGTCGCGTAAGTTCCTGGCAGGCTTCGACGATGCACATCATACGCATAAGCCGATGAAGCCAACCCCATTACCGGCGTGTCAGAATATATGTTGACCGTGTTCGTATATGCGTTGTAGTCGTCGTGACCAAAGATCCGCCCCGGGAGTATGGTGTACTCCGCCGTGCGAAGTATTCCAGCCGTGTATTTCCAACCTGGCGATACGTGTTTGTTCTGAACCAATCGTTTCCATTCACCGATTGGGTCGTATTGATTGACTCGCAACTTCACTTCCTGAAGTCCACGCTCGGAAAGATATGCGGAAACGGTTGATGCAGTTTTTGAAGAAACGTCATGGTTGTCGATCCGTCGATCCCAAATCATGAGTTTGCGTGGAATTCCAATTGCCCAACCCAGTGAGTCAAGCATGACGTTCTTCCCGCCAAATTCAATGTCCGTATGCTCACGAAGCAAACCATCGCAGCCTAGTGTATCGCACCCAGAACTTGCGTTCTTACCAGTCTCAAACGGCATGGTGCGATCGCATCCTGGTATCGACTGAGCAGAAACGCTAGCAATCGAAGAGGCGAGGACGGAACATGCCAACAGTCGAGAAAATCGCACAATAACCTCAGGACAATAAAGGTAACAACCTGACATCGGTTGTATCGGCAACTTAGGGAAAGGAAACCAGCATCCCCAGATTGCCCATCAAACTCAACACTTGTTACACTCGGGCCAAGCTACAACTCAACGACTCCAGCGGCGCAAACTATGGCTTCGCAAACCAATTACGAATGAATGCGCCATCGGTTGCATTCCACAACCGCACTTCGCCGTCCATCGCCCCCCCCGCAACTCGATTCGTTCCCGCATGGTACGCTATCGACAATACCCAATCCTGATACCCATTTAATGCATGCGCAACTTTGTTATCGCTCAATTGGATAGTTCGCAATTGATTGTCGGCGCTAGGCACAATAACAAACGTATCGCCTCGAACCATCTTGTACGCTTCCCCGCCGAACGGCACCTCAACTACTTTCTTGCCTCCCTCCAGCTCCCATCGATGCAGCTTTTTGTCTGTCCCTGTCGAAACCAATTGCTTCCCATCAGGTAGGAATGCGACACCGCGAACAGCCGCCGCATGGCCGGGATAGCTGACCAACAACTCACCGTTATTCGCATCGAAGACTTTCGCAGACTTGTCTCGGCTTGCTGAGGCGAGCCGGGTTCCATCATCGCTCCATGCAATTGCGGTTACCCAATCTGCATGGTTTGCAATGGTTCGCACTTCTGCAAGCGTTTCGGTGTTCACGATACGAATAAGACCATCGGCAGATGCGATTGCAAGCTCATTGCTGGTTGGCCGCAGAGCTAGGTCAAGCACCACGTCACTTGTCCGAGCTACAACCCCCTTCAATTGAGCTGATTCAAAGTCCATCAATCGAACCTCGCCGTTCCGTCCAGGCTCCCCACAAGCAACGGCAATTGTTTTCTGATCCGACAAAAAAACAATCGCATGGACTCTTTGTCCGATATTCTTGATCCGCTTGGCCAACGTACCATCAACCGTATTCCAAACCATGATCTCGTGATATCCGCCTACCAAAAGCTGCGACCCATCGGGCGAAAATGCCATGGCCGTAACTGGCACCGGAGCAGCATAGGTGGCCGGTGGATCGAGATAGACTTTGGGTGGTGATACCAAACGCAACGGTGCATTTTTCTTGTCCCCGTCGAACGTGGCACCCTCCACGATCCACTTGCTAATCAAATCAATTTGCACTTTCGTGAGAGCCTCTGAGTCGGCAGGCATGCGCTCGGACTGGTCGCTAGACGTGATTCGGCGTATCAGTTCGCCACTGGCCGTAGCTGCCGCGACGACTGGTATCTCGCCTGTGTCACCTGGTTTAAGCAACTCCTCGAAGTTATCTATTCGATAGCCACCCTCCGCCTTCTTTGGTCCATGACAAGACACGCAGTTTTCGAGCAAGATGGATGCGACGTCATTTCGGAAGCTGACTAGCTGGACATCGGTTTCAGGAACAATGCAAGCGGAGGAACGGTCAAACGAAGCTGTTCGATGACCGTCT
>JANLUJ010001100.1:0-3598 GCA_031363425.1 Pirellula sp. | reverse complement strand
GCGAATAGATGGGTATACCACATGACATTCATGTGCCCCATCATGTCCAAGTAATCCTCGGGAATGGTCGCTTGATGCGTTAGAGGCAGCTGCTGTATGTCATGAATTGTTGCGTTCATGAGGCGGATGCATGCTCCCTGTCGAAGTCGGAGAATTTCTTCCCTGATTCTGCCAGGCTTGCTAACAACGGTGCAGGAGACCATTCCGCTCCATGTTGTCGCTCAAACTCGCAGATCCTATCGTAGACATTCTCGATTCCAATGGTGTCAGCGTACCACATCGGCCCACCTCGATAGGCTGGGAAACCGTATCCATAAATGTAGATGACGTCGATATCGACAGCCCGCATGGCAATTCCCTCCGAGAGAATCTTAGCCCCCTCATTGATCAAGGCGTAGACGATGCGCTCGACAATCTCGCTCGCCGAAATGGTGCGTTGTTCGATGCCGGCGTTTCGAGCGCTCTCCTCAACCAATTGCTGCACTTCGGGGTCGGGCATCGGTAGGCGACTGCCCTCTGGATAGCGATACCAACCCGCTTTGGTTTTCTGCCCGTAGCGACCCATCTCGTAAAGTCGATCCGCGATCAAGGGTTGCCGAAGATCCTTGGGAATGAGATGTCGAATACCATTCCTGATACGCCATCCGACATCCAAACCGGCTAAGTCGGCTACCGCCAACGGCCCTAAAGCCATTCCAAAGTCAACCATCGCTGCATCGACCTCCTCAACGCGTGCTCCCTCCTCGACCAAGAATTGTGCTTGCCTCAGATAAGGCTCGAACATTCGGTTGCCAACAAAGCCATGACAGTTGCCAACTAGTACCCCGACTTTGCCTAGCGTTTTGGACAGACCCATCGAAGTCGCAATGACTGAAGGACTGGTTTCTTTTCCACGTACGATTTCCAGAAGCCGCATGACGTTGGCTGGGCTAAAGAAGTGGTGGCCGATGACCTGTTGCGGTCGGCTCGTCGATGCAGCAATCGCGTCGATATCGAGCGTGGAGGTATTCGATGCGAGAATTGCATCGGGCCGTGCCACTTTGTCGAGTTCTGCAAAGACCTGCTTCTTCAACTCCATTCCCTCGAAGACGGCTTCAACCACGATATCCGCTTCGGCGAAACGGTCGTAGTTCAAGGTAGGCTGAATCAATGCCATTCGCAGCTCCATTTGAGCGGCCGTCAATCGGCCTTTCTGTACCGTGGCTGCATAGTTCTGGCTTATGATGGCTAGCCCACGGTCGAGAGCTTCTTGCGTGGTCTCCTTCAGTATCACAGGGATACCGGCGTTCGCGTAGTTCATGGCGATACCGCCCCCCATTGTGCCAGCACCAACAACCGCTGCCAGACGGATCGGGAGGGTCTGTGTTTCCTTTCCGATCCCAGGAATTTTGTTGACTTCGCGTTCGCCAAAGAAGACATGAATGAGTGACTTGGATTGGTCGGAGACCAAACACTCTCGAAAGATATCGGCTTCTTTTTTCATACCTTCCGCGAATGGCAATGAAGCCGCTTCGACGGCGTCGATGGCCTTGAGCGGAGCCATGAGGCCGCGAGTTCGTTTTGCAACGGTCGCTCGTACCAACGCCAAAGCATTCGGATCGCACGCCGGAATAGAAAGATCGCTTGCTCTGCGAGGCGAGCCCGTTTGCGAAACGATTTCGCGAGCAAAAGCAATCGCGCCGGCCAACAGATCGCCCTCGATGACCCGATCCAAAATCCCCGCCTTCTGCGCTTCAAGAGCCGAAATGGGGTCGCCCAGAGCGCACATCTCGGCGGCCTTGACCGAGCCGACAAGTCGAGGCAATCGTTGTGTAGCGCCAGCTCCAGGGATAAGTCCCAATTTCACCTCGGGTTGTCCTACCACAGCCGAGGGAATCGCAACACGATAGTTGCAACACAACGCCGTTTCTAATCCGCCTCCTAAAGCCGTCCCATGGATGGCAGCGATGACGGGCTTGGTGCAATCATCGAGGGCTGGAAACATCGAACGCATGCCAGCGTCAATGCCTTTTGCACCGGTCGCAAGTTTAGCAAACTGCTTGATGTCCGCACCCGCGATGAAGGTTCGACCGCCACCGATCAATACAATCGCTTTGATCGACGCGTCTGCGCAACACTCTAGGAGCGCAGCTTGGATTCCTTCCGGCACGCCAGGACTGAGAGCATTCACCGGGGGATTGTTAACGGTGATGACTGCGATGTCACCATCGCGAGATAGGTTTACGAGTTCACTCACAAGTCTTGTCCCTTTTTCGATTTCGTTTCGAATGAATTTCAATTTTGATTGGGCTCGTTGCGGCTCGTACCAAGGCTCCTGCCTTGGTACGCACTGCCTCGGAGGCTCTGCCTCCCTGCTAACAATTTTGCTTGGGCTCGTACCAAGGCTCCTGCCTTGGAACGCACTACCTCGGAGGCTTTGCCTCCCTACTAACAATTTCAGTCGCATCGTTCGAATAAGCCTGCCGCCCCTTGGCCACCCCCAATGCACATGCACACAACGCCATATCGACTCTTTCGGCGAATCATTTCGTTGGCAAGGGTACCGACCAAACGCGATCCAGTCATACCAAACGGATGGCCGATCGCAATGGAGCCTCCATTCACATTGAGTTTGTCTGGATCGATCTCGAGCCAATCGCGGCAATAGACGACTTGCACTGCAAACGCTTCGTTCAATTCCCAGAGGTCAATGTCGGAGACTTTCAATCCATGACGCTTGAGCAATTTGGGAACGGCAAAGACCGGGCCAATCCCCATCTCGTCTGGCTCACAACCAGCCACCACAAAACCTCGAAAGGCGACCTTGGCTTTGATACCTAATTCATCGGCACGCTTTCGTTCCATGAGCAGGGTAGCCGAAGCACCATCCGACATTTGAGAAGAATTCCCAGCCGTTACGCTCCCCTGTCCACTCTTCGGGTCGAAATACGGTTTGAGTCCCGCCAGTCCTTCCAGCGTAGTATCGGCGCGATTGCATTCATCGCGATCGAGAAAATGCTCTTCGTGACCCACGACGGCACCCGTTTTTTTATCGATCACAGCCCGCGTAACCTGAAGCGGCGCAAGTTCTTCGGTGAAGAAGCCGGCTTCCTGTCCACGAGCCGTTCGCTGTTGGCTCGACAGCGAGTATTCATCCTGAGCTTCGCGGCTGATCTTGTAGCGTTTCGCCACCACCTCGGCCGTATCGCCCATCACCATATAGATCCCCGGCTTGTGCTCGTAGACCCATGGATTGACGGTTATCTTGGGATCGATTTGAATCGCATGCATGGCGGTGATACTTTCGACCCCGCCGCCGATGACAGCGCTCGCCCCTTCGTGAATAATCTCGTGAGCGGCAGTTGCGATAGCTTGCAAGCCTGATGAACAAAAACGATTCAAAGTAAGCCCAGCGACGCTCGTCGGCAATCCAGCTCGGATGGCAGCAACACGCGCGACGTTCAACGATTGTGGACCATTGTGATCAGCGCAACCGAATACAACGTCTTCAATCTCGGCCGGATCAAGCTGTGGCGTCTTGCGCAGCACATCCTTCATACAGTGGGCCGTTTGGTCGTCTGGCCGAGTCATATTCAATGAACCGCGGAACGATTTTGCG
>JANLUJ010001262.1:0-4522 GCA_031363425.1 Pirellula sp. | reverse complement strand
TCGCGCGGAGTGCCGAGCACCAATTTGATCCCGGTCCTATTTTTTAGTCATGTCGAAGCACTCAGGCAGAACCAATAGGTTTTTGGGCTTTCCGCATGCAAATCAAAATCTTGGCTGCTATTCTTAATGGAGCAGCGACCGGATTCGCGAAATCTAATGAGTTGCTGAATTATTTCCCCTAATTCACACTTGCGGCGCTCTTCTATGCAGCAGTTCGATCTCTGTAAATTTTGCGGAACCCATCTTATTAGACCGGCGAGATTGGAAGAAAACTCCGTTCCGGTAGCCATTCGCTGCACCAATTGTGGCGAAGAGTTGATTTGGGAACCACGCCCGATGGAAGAGGAAATAAACGGCGAAGAAGGCGCGATGCAGCAAATTCCGATTCCACAATTGGAATTGGAAATCGAAAACGAAGCCTCCATTACCGATGGTGAGGATCTCTCTATCGAAACGAGTACGATAAGTGACTTCGATCAAAACAAGATATCAGTAACAAACTTCGACGGGGAAGAAGAGGCCGAACCTGCACCGTTGCGAGGCCCAGACTGGAGCGTTCTCGAATCGAACTTGCGTCGACCAAGGCCGCGAGAAGTTTCTGCCTTTCGTAAAATCATCCCGCCGGTATTAGGTGGTTTAGCCGCGATTCCTATCGCAACGGCGATTATGTGGTACGGATTTGGCAAAGACATCGGTTCGGCTGGGCCTGTTGTCGCGGAGTATGTCCCGTGGATTGTGCCCGAAAAGCTTAGGAATACCCCTGCCGGAAATTCGGCTCAAGATTCGCTTGAACTTCGCAATCAATACACCCCGCGGGCTAACCGGAAATTTCCGAGTCTAGACAGCGAAATCTCGACTGATATTAATGCAAAAAAAGCTGCGCATGAACTCAAGGAAGAATTCAGCAATTTGACATCTGAGTCCGTCGCAGTCGCTCCACCGGAGACCAGCGCAAACTCCATTTCCGAAACAATAGCGAGACTGAGGTCTCTTCAAAAAAGATGGTACGATACCCCGGATGCTGGCCGACGCCAGTTTGTCATAGAATACTATACTGCGATACGGCAGTTGTCAGAACAGTCGTCAGCGCTTTCCGGTCGTTCAGCGGCTGTTTGGCGACGTGAGCTCGAGTCAATTTCGAAAGAGATTTTGTCTGACCCCAACATCCGAACGGCGATTCAACGTGGAGCAATTGGAGAGTTGCCCACCATCGCGTCTGCATCCATGCAGGACTTTGTTGCGACCGTGATATTGCTTGGAGCGGAGAACGAGCCCTTGCCAAACGCATCTTGGACTATTCATGAGAAATGGGCATTTGGCACCGCAAAACTATCCATAGAAGTATTGCCAGGCGCATGGCGTGACTCTGCGACACTTCCAGCGAGATGTTTGGTATTAGGCAAATTGGTCGCTAGAGTTCCCTCGCAACCCGACCTACAACAATCCCAGCCGATGATGATTCTGCAGGTTCATTCGTTGCTACCGCAATAGAGCTAGAACGCCCCAATGGGCTTGGAGGCTTTCCCACTTTCGAATGCTTGCAAAAAACGTGGGGCCGTTCGCCTTGTTTAGCTTGGAAACAGAACAATCCAGCAGGACAAGCCTGCGGTATTTCTGAATCCCACCGTCTTGACCGGTGAATCGTAAGGAATTAACGAGTCTTCTACAGAGGGCTTCCAAGCACCACGCGGGACTGTGTCTCGGTGCTTTTCTTTGCAGAGTCTAGAATTCGAAGTGCTCTGCAAGTGTCCTCGAGATCGTTTGCTTTCCGGACTAGTGCCGTAATTGCGCGGTGGAATTGACCAAGCATTTGTTGACCGACAGGGAGTTCCGTATCGAGCGATTCTTGATGTCGACCGGCTTCATCGAACCACACCAGCGTGCTTGGTAAATCGACGAAAGCAACCCCTTTTTCGCAACAGACTTGAATCGCTGCTGGTGGTCGATACGCAATGGCTTCATGCCAAACTTCCGGAATGTAAGCACCGCAGCTGATCTGTGCGAGAATTCCTTTTGGGTCGGTTTCGGGCGAGCCAAATCCAAGACTTAGTATTTGATAGTCGGCGCTTTGGGTGGAATGTGCTCGACAATGGCGAATCGCTTGAACCCAACTTGGCTCATGTGCAACTATGTAACTGCACCAATCCACTAGTTCGATGAGTTCCCTTTGCGACCGTGCATCGAGAGATTTCGTATTTCGAAGCTCATTGCTTTCACAAGCAAGTCGACGATGGCAGAACAATAATCTAGGCCGGCCTAATCTGGTTGCGATCAACTCCTTGAGACGGAGCGTGGCCGGAGCAAAGCGTCTTGGAAATTCCGTCATGAACGCAATACCGGAGGAATAGATTTTATCGCGGATCAAATTTGCCGTTCCGAAATCTAAATTAAGCTCAGCCCCACAGAAGACCCCCTTACCGTAATCGCAGGCCGCAATCAAAGGCATCAGCCGGTACCAATCGTCCTCAAGCACGAGAACGGCGTCGAGACCTGGACTCTCCGTAATGGCGCGAAAACTATCGAATCTCTCTGCGTCAAGGTCGCGGGCCGCCGAGTCGGCGAGAACGGATACGCTATTGTAGACTCCGACGACCTGAAATCGATCTCGCATGGATCGGAGAGCTGGTAGGTAACGTGACTGCCAGTCGCGACCCTGCCCAATAACTCCGATTCTTAATTTCATTTGATTCTCAGCTTCACGGCGCTAGTGTCAAAACCCTTAAGTTCCTGACGGCTGGTCTTTGCACTTGTGCCCGATGGCTAGCCGATTTCCTTTAGTCTGCCTCGGCCAGCGCACTCCATCGAGAAACCACAATGGAACTTCCGGTTTCTGGCCCAAGCATTTGAAAGATCGGGTCATTAGCGTTTGCGTCGTTTGCTCTTCGCGATTCCTTGTCGAACCTTGTATCGTGGATTGCTTTTGCAAATCACGTAGATACGACCACGGCGACGAACCACTTGGCAATCGGGATGGCGGTATTTTAACGCCCCAATGGACGAAACGACTTTCATTTAACTAACTCCAAGTTTCAGACGGATGAACCCCAAAACGGACCGTTGCCAACCAACCGGCAGGTTTCGATCTGTTCAGGCCAATTTCCGACTGTTTGATCAGTGGAATTGCCTAGTATGATCTTCAACGTGTTTTCGACTATCTTGTAGGTTTCGGGAATCGCGTAGTATATCGGTGGCCGTCGTGGTGGCAACGCCAAAAAAGCTTGAATCTTCGACCAACGAACACGAAAAAACGAATAGTCCACGAGTTACATCATGCAGATAGCGTATTTTGATTGCTTTAGCGGCATTAGTGGGGACATGACGTTAGCGGCGCTGATCGACGCGGGCGCGGAACTATCGTCCGTACAAGCGGCCATTGTGTCGATGGGTCTAGTAGACGTTCGAATATCAGTAGCGAACACGTCAAGGAAGGGCTTTCGAGGCAAACTTTTATCAATCGACCATCCCCCTGAACATGCGCACCGATATTTGCGGGACATCCTATCCCTACTTCGGAAAGCGCGGATCTCGTCTGGAGCAAGGGACTTGGCGATGCGTCTTTTTGAACGAATCGCAAGGGCTGAAGCCAAGGTGCATGGCACAACCGTCGATCGAGTGCAGTTTCATGAGGTGGGGGCAATCGATTCCATAGTTGACATCCTGGGAGTTGCGGTCGCATGGGACATGCTGAAAATCGAGCGAGCCTATGCGTCGCCAGTCCCGACGGGAATGGGGGAAATACGTATCGCTCATGGATTGGTAAGTGTCCCAGCTCCTGCGACAGCCGAACTATTGGTCGGTGTACCGATCGCCCCGACGCAAATCCCGATTGAAATGACAACACCGACCGGTGCGGCCATCGTTACTGAATTGGCAACCGAATTTGGATCTATGCCCCCAATGCAAGTTGGACGCATCGGTTATGGAGCCGGTCGAAAAGAAATGCCTGATCGCCCCAATCTACTCAGACTCTTACTCGGACACGCACTCACGCCAAAGAAACAGAACGATGATTCCATCTTGGTAATGGAGTCCAATCTAGACGATGTTACTGGAGAGCAAATAGGATTTGCCATTGAACGACTTTGGAAGGCGGGAGCGCTAGACGTCTTCACGGTTCCCATTCAGATGAAGAAGAACCGCCCCGGTACCTTGTTGACAGTGATTGCAAAACCCAATGACAGAGCAGCGATGGAGTCTATTTTATTTCAACAGACCCGAACGCTTGGAATTCGTTATCGCAAGCAATCTCGAACGGTTTTGCCTCGGGCTGCCATCGATGTCCAAACTCCCTGGGGTGTCGTGAAAGGCAAAGTTTCGGAATTACCGTCTGGAGCAATCCAATTTTCGCCCGAGTTTGACGACTGTAGCAAGATTGCCGCTCGTCTTGGATTGCGATTGGCAGAGGTTTTCGACAAAGTTGAGTCTTGTTATCGCGAAAGTTGCAGGCGATCGGATTTGTCATTCGAGGTCGATGTCGTTGACGCGCCCTTTCTAGACGGCGCTTCCGAATTGATCGATTGCG
>JANLUJ010001061.1:0-4421 GCA_031363425.1 Pirellula sp. | reverse complement strand
GGCACTCACTTTGTTCAAATTGAGCCGCGGGCGTTAGCCGCGACAACCGTGTTTGCCTGGGAAACCGTAACGCGGCTAGCGCCCGCGGCTCAGTATTTTGCCTGCGCCAATTGCAAAGTCAGTGCCATTTGGCACCTGCCTCCGGAGTTCACAAACTAAGGAGGCATTTCGGAGAGCTCGACAGAGCGTGGCTTCCTTTGGCCACACCTGCAAGGACTGCTGAGTGCGAGAATGGCCACATTTCTAAGTCCGCATGACAGAGCGAAGTTACTCTCGAGAAGAGTGTCTTACGCCGAATTCTACTTATTTCTTTCCGCCTTTGAATTTGCTATCCAAAGTAAAATCGGCGGCGGGATTCGATCCTGATTTTACGCTAATCGTCAATCCCGATGTTTCAGGATTCTGGTATGCGGCGGGCAAAAGGGACTGAGGACCAGTGGCTTTCGTGGCCGTTGCCTTGTCGGCATTCATGGCAGCTTCGCTCGAACCGCTTGACCTAGAAGTGTCGTTGGGGTCGGGCTTGTACCATAGAATCCCAACCTTATACTCACCTGCCACTGCTCCTGAGCCAATTTTATTGCTTGTCGAATCGGTAACGGTATATACCCCGTTCGCGTCCGTCTTCCCAACGGCTGACTTCCCAGTCCCACCGCTGACCGGTGACAAAGTAACGGTCGCATCACCAATGGCTTGACCGTCTAAAGTAACTTTGCCGGTTATTTTGGAAACCGCTGGTCCCGAGTCGCAACCAATCATAAACACCGCGCAAAAGCAAACAGCTACTCGACAAAACATGATTCAACTCCATGTAGAAAGAAAATAATATGGCGGGAAAAAAAAGAAGGCCGAACAGTGTTCGGCCTTACAAGATATAGCGTCACACCAACTTCGTGACGCTGAAATTCGATTAATCCTGAGACTGAGTTACTTCACCGCCGATGGCCGAACCCATAGCACCCCAAACTCCCCAATAGGAAGGTCCAGCATAGTGACGCGTGTTTGAATCGTTGGCAGGTACAGGTACAACGAACGATGGGTTTCCACTATCGATACTCGAGGCAACAAACCGGACTGAGCCGTCGCACATAGCGACATTGACTCCGCCTGTATGGTAGCTGCTAGCTGTCGGCATCGCGTTGCCTTCGGCGTTATCATTAGAGCATGTAGGAGAGTTAGGTGGCAGAATCGTAAAGAAGCAAGTGTATGCATTCAACGAATCACCCCATCGTCGACCTTTTCCCCAACCGGTGTCATCCCACGTGTATTGAAGAGATGCGGCCACCATTGTGTTGTTTGGCCCCTTCGAAGTTAGGCACAAGGACGGTGTGAAAGCCCCACCGACAGGGCCGATCAAATTCCTTGCGGTTCCTTCGATAATTCCATCGCCACCCGACGTTCCATTGGTGCGTCCAATCGCCAACTCAGACAACATGACGATATTGGAAGACCCGTCTTTGAGCGTCGCGAAATTACCAACGCCACGATCGCCGTTGGAGAACGCTCCACGCCATTCCCAGTCGCCGGAATTCAAATACAAGTCACCTCGGTTGCAAACGTAGTTCGTCGGCTTGCAGTCGCCGAGCTGAGTTTGAACACGATCCGAAGGGCACCGAAATGTAGGAATGTTTTGTGAGTAGGGACTTGGTTCCCCAGTACTTCTAGCACCAAAATTCCAAGGCCGACCACCCGCCAATGCGAATGGAGCGATTTGATTAAAAAGAGCCGACTGTTCAATGTAGGGCAAAAGCCGTGTAATGTAACTCAGACGTTCATAGGAATTGCCACTATTGAGAGCAGTCTTCCACTGAAGGTCGTGAGACGACGCGGAAAACTTTTTGTACGCGTCATGGTGGTTGTGTTCAGACAGTGCAAGCTGCTTGAGATTATTCGAACATTGCATGCGTCGAGCAGCTTCGCGAGCTGCTTGCACGGCTGGCAGCAACAAACCGACTAATATCCCAATAATTGCAATCACTACTAACAATTCGACAAGTGTAAAACCACTCGGATACTTACGCCGAAAAACTGACTTTGGCATGGTAATGCCCTCACTTTCAAAAAAAGCAAACGAATTAATAGAACAATGAGTACTTTTCAACGATTTTAGCGTTGGCGTGCAATGAGTGGCATTTTATCTACAATCGATCTTACGGGCAATGCTGCGACCCGTCGCAGATACTCTTTTTTGGAAATTTTTCAATCTTATTCTAATTCCAAGCGTGGGTTTTGAGCATTTTATCTGATTAGGCGGTGGACAACTTACACCGTTCTCCTGACAGTCGCTTTGATTCTCTCCACGGTGTGATAGGTGAGGCTACAATGGTATTTGCAAGCTGGAATGCAGATCAAGTTCCTCCGCCGAGATCCGTTTTGATGAGTAAACTCCAAGGCAAACAGACTGCAAAGTTGCCCAACACAAAAAAGGCGAAAAACGAAACGAAGTATTGGCAGCTAGCCCTCGTCGCGGTGCTTTGTGCTTCAGCTTGGCTATTTGTTATCTACTTGCTCCCCTTGCCGGACGCTCCAAACGATTCATCGCTAGCCTCGCAAATTCCCAAACCAAGTGCAGACGGAGCTTCGATTTCGAACATTCCCAGAGAAAATGGTTACAGGGACGACTCTCGATTGATTTTGCCCACGGAAACACGTTACGCGGGTAGCGCTGATGAAAAAAGGGGGCTTCTCAGCGAAATCGAGCGAGCCATCGAAACGTATCCTTCCGATCCAGCAATCCTTCACATTGCGGGCTTGGTCTACGCAGAGCTTCAGCAATCTGAAAGAGCCATTGAACTTCTTAGTAAGTCGAACCAGATCGCCCCAAAAAAAGTTGATGTTGTAGTTGGTTTGGCTGATCTGCTAATGCAGGTCGGTAAACAGGAGGAAGTCATTGCCATTGTCGAAAAGACGATCAGCATCGGTCTTGTAACGGAGCCGTTGCTGTCTGCCTTGGGTGAAGCCTATAGTCAGTCTGGGCAGATCGATGCGGCGATTAAAACTCTCGAACGCGCGGTGGCTATTGTTCCTTCCTCGCCCGAACAATCGACGTCGCAACTCCGGTTGTCACAAGCATTAATCCAAGTTGGACGATTCGAAGAGGCAGAAAAATATGCTCGGGAATCTATGTTGAAGCGACCATCCGATCTGGCAACATACGTTACGTTATCGAACGCATTGATGCGGCAAAACAAACGAGAAGAGGCTCAGGAAATTCGCAAGCAAATGCCGCAAGTCGAACCCAACGTCATGCCGGACGATCAAAAGTATGAGCTTTCGTTTCGCGGATTTGCAAGCCACAACTACGCGATGCTCGGAGCAGCTTTTGCCGACCATGATGCGTATTCGATGGCCGAGAAATACTTCATTCGTTCACTTGAAATTGCCCCGGACTCGCCAAAGGGTGCCATGTTTTTGGCCGACATTCTACGTCGTCAGGGGCGTACTAAAGATGCTATCGCCGTTTACAAACGACTCATAGCGATACAGCCCGATAGTCTGCTGAACTACCATAATCTTGCGAGCCTCGCTGTTTCGGTAACCGATTTGCCTTTGGCTGAAAACGCGTTACGAATGGCCGTCAATGCCGATTCAAGCGGCATGGCTGATCTTCAATTGGCTCAGTTTCTGCTTGGAGTAGGAAGCTCTACCAACTTGGTTTCTCATGCCCGAATTGCGGTCGACCGTTTGGGAACTATCGATGCTTACCTCGTTTTGATCGAAGCCTGCTTGGCAACGGGAGACCGCACTTCGGCTTTTGACGCTTACTCAAAGGCAAAGACAATGGCACCAAACGATCCGCGACTCGCAAATTTCAGTCCATAGACTCGGCATGGTAGAATGATTTGTGAGCACGTTTTGGTCCGATTTCCTAGCATGCAATTCGTGTGTGGACCTATGATGCATGCTTGCCCCTAGCAATAGCGAAAACATGAGCATTTCGATTTACTCGCTTTCGCGTCGGTTGTTGGCGATTCTATGGTTGCTGCTGCCACATACAGCAGCGTTCGGACAGTTTAACTTCAACGCAAAATTGATCGAGGTTACACCCTCAGAATCTGGAATCGATTTCGTTCACACGGATGGGGCTAGTGGCAAGCGATACATGGTCGAGACTGTCATTGGCTCATTGGCAGTATTCGACTACGACAATGATGGGCTCTTGGACATCTACTTCGTTAACGGTGCACCGTTGCTCGGAACGCCGTCAGCAGTTGCACCTCGCAATCAACTCTTTAGAAACAATGGCGACTGGACTTTCACCGATGTCACAGAAGCCTCTGGCGTTGGGGACAAACAATACGGTATGGGGGTAGTGATCGGTGACTACGATCAAGATGGGGATGCCGATCTCTTTCTTAGCAATTTTGGGACAAACGTTTTCTACGTAAATCAAGGTGATGGTACGTTCCGCGAATCGACCGTCC
>JANLUJ010001027.1:0-4615 GCA_031363425.1 Pirellula sp. | reverse complement strand
GAAATTTCCACAGGATAAACCTGTGGGATTTTTTGTACTCGCTGCGATAAAAGGTGACTCTCAACAGGAACTATCATGTCTTCTCGGAAATCGGTGAGGGATTCTTCGCCAGGATGGGAATTACCTCAATATGCACCGCTGGATGGCACGACTTGGTGACGAGCAACAGAACGGTACAAGCAAATATCTCCCCGCGAAAGGGAATGAACCATGATGTCGATAAGTAATGTCAAAACCGATGCGAAAAATTCAACCACAACCAATCGGCTGCGGCATTGAAGGTGAAGACGGACGTCAAGGCCAGCGGCCCCGGCCTCGACTTTCAGCATAACCAATCGGCAGCGGTATTGAAGGTGCCGTCAACCGTCGAAACCGAACATTCCGCCAATACCGGCGTCTGAATCGTGTGTGAACATGATTCCATGGCGACTTAGGATCGTTCGAGAATTGAGTGGGATAGGCTTCCAGCCTGTCGATTCGGTTACAACAGGCTGGAAGCCTATCCCACGTTTCGATTCGGACATTAATTGATCGAACGATCCTTATACAAAACCGTACTCGAAGCTGAGAAGAACCATGAGTGACATTCTTTTGGCGAGTGACAAAGCAATTGACCCGTCGGTTGCCATGAAGAATCTCAGTCGCTCGCAGCGGCGGGCGACTTTGACTCCGCTGCTGAACGACTCGACCGTGCTCTCTTGATTTTCGAGGAAGTCTGCGGCCTTCAGCATCCTGATGTCGCAAACGTGCTCAACGCTCGAGGAGTAGTCGCGCAACGCAGAACTAATTAACTATGGAATGAAATCATGTCATTGAATAAAAAAACAGCTATCGACTATAACAATTGGTGCGGTTACTCGCAGAAAGCGATTGGAATTATCCAGTTCTTTGTCCAAGCCAGCACCGTCGGATATTTCGACAATCAAACCGTCGAAAAGGTTTATCAAATGCAGCAGTCGCCGCTCTACGGGTTTGCGCCCGGTTCAGCCGACGGTATGGTCGGTCCGTCAACGCTCGGCGTGATGATTATGGAACTCGAGCATGTCAGTCGAATGACCGAGGCGGCGGTGCTTCGCTCATACTGCTACAGAATCGCGGGCGTAACTTATAATGAGAACAAGCAGCCGCATGTTAATACGCCGGCGGCGAGCAAGGAAGCCTCGCAGGGAGCTCCTTCCAAAGCGCCTAGTGTCGATTGGATGAATGATATAGAGGGTTGGCAGATCAAAAAGCAGTGGGGCCAGCAGATCCTGGATTGGTCCTCCATTCCGCCCGATGGCGTGGAAGCGAAGGAGTTCTCGCCGCCCAGCAACATGCTACACAGCTACAAGGCGGTCATTGTTTGGAAGTCACAGACTCCAAATCTTACGTGCGTTGCTAATCCCAAGCAACGGCTGCAGGTTCTGGCTTTGCTGCGGGACGACATGGCCTATTGGCAGCAGCGCATGCCTGGATTCCAGCAGGCGGTCGTGGTGCAGGCTGCCGCTGCAGCCGCGGTCCGGGATTACCGCGACTTCATCATCTGCAAGAAGATGTGCCCTAAGGCAGCGTTTAACCGGCTCGCTGCCCAAGGCAAGGACATCATCTATCTCATGTTCATCGGCATGTTTCAGTTGCTCTCTCCGACCGGACTCGGCGGAGCGCCTGCCGGAAGCGGCCCGATCGCCGAAATCACCCATGGCCTCGAGGTGGGGCTCACCACTGGCAAATGGCCCTGGACGCCCTATACGGATCCCAGCGGCGACCCTTGTTGGTCGCGCTATAAGAATCAATGCACGTGATACACGAGGATCACGGAAGCTGAGAAGAACCAGGTGCGACATTCTTTTGGCGAGTGACAGGGCATTTGACCAGGGAGTCGGTTGCCAAGCCTCTTCGCTACCTCATCCTATTCAATCGGAGTACCGTACCTATCATCCCATTAGAAGAGATTCTCGCTCCATATATCTTGGGGAAATGCCGCAGTCCAAACGACGCCGCTAGACGGGCAGCCTAACTCGGCAAATGGTCCCAACACTGGGTGACGGTTCAAAAACTATTGTTCCCCCTAATCCGCGAATCACGTTACGCGTCAAGAAAACTCCCAAACCCATTCCTTGTCCAACTTCTTTGGTTGTAAAGAAGGGTTCGCCGATGCGGCGATGGACCTCTTCGGTCATCCCCGAGCCTTGGTCTATAATTGTTAACTGCCAAATTTTTTTGGACTTCCTCTCGCTTAGCTGGCTTTCCACGGAAACGTGCAGATCGATAGTCTGCGCTGGATCGGATGCGTCCAGTCCGTTTTGAAGCAAGTTTCTCAGCGCTTGCGATAGCGCTTGTTTGGGTAAGATAGCCAGAGAGTCGCCGTTTGCATTCGACATTTGAATATTGATTCGCTGCGGCTCTCGCATCGCTTGCACCGTTTCGCGTAAGACTTCGCTAAGGGAGACGGGATGCAGATTTTCGGCCGCAGCTTCACCAGCCCCGCTCTTCATCCGATGTAGAATTTCTTTGCATCGACTCAGTTCCTCGCGAATCAATTCGACGTCTCGCCGAATAGACGGCGTCGATTCAGTCTTTTCAAGAGTCCTAGAAAGTTCTTTCGCAACCACTGCGATGGTCGAAAGCGGCGAAGCCAATTCATGTCCCGCACCTGCTGCAAGTGTTGCAAGAGCCTCCAACCGCTGCGATCGCTCGCGCTCTCTCTCGACCACAGCCAATTGCTTTTCACGTTGCCGTAGTTCCATCGCTAACATTGAAACAAAATAGGTAATAACACAGCAGCATGTAGAGAATGCAATCAAGAAAGCGTACTTGGTAACTCCCCAGGCTGCACCATGCGCCAAAGGTGAACGTTCAAAGACCTCTAAGGGATATGCTAGATTCAACAGGAACAATCCTCCCAAAATCGATGCAATCGAAATGTACCACGCCCATGCAGAAGGCAGGATCATGCCCGCGATTGCAATGTTTGCGAAATAAAAAAAGATAAAGGGGTTAGCAGCCCCCCCCGAAAAATAGAGCAATGCGGTCAATGTCAAGACATCAATGCCGATAAGCATACCGATCGCGCGGCCTCCAATCATTTCATCCGCATCACCTCCGCATTCGCTCGAATCATTCGATCCGACGATCAACCCTCGTTCGGAAGTTCGTTGCAGTCTTCGAGCCCATAGCCAAAGTATGGCGTTGCTGACGGCCGTGCCTGTAACCAGCAAAAGCAATTCGATGATTGGAAGTGGAATACGCAATGCAAACCAAACGTATCCGATGACCAACAACTGTCCAGCGACCGCTATCCACCGCAATTGCGTAAGCCATATCGCCGTCGATACGTGCGGCTCAGAGAAAACATGCATCCGATGTTGGGCCATCGTTGAAACTGTCTGGTTGGTCGGGTGTGATTAGCTGCTAGCGATCATCTCCTGCTGCACATTACCGTGCACGTCCGTCAGTCTGAATCTTCGCCCTTGAAACGGATAAGTAAGTCGCTCGTGGTCGACACCCAACAAGTGCAGAATTGTGGCATGAAGATCGTGAACTTGTACAGGCTTTTCGATTACATTGTACCCAAACTCGTCAGTTTGTCCGTAGACCAACCCAGGTTTCGCACCACCTCCCGCCATCCAAACGGTAAAACATCGTGGATGGTGATCTCGTCCGTAGTCGGTGGCAGTCAGCTTCCCTTGGCAATAATTAGTGCGTCCAAACTCGCCACCCCAGACCAACAGGGTATCCTCCAAAAGACCGCACCTCGCCAAATCCTCAACCAGACCAGCCGAGGGTTGATCGGTCTGAAGGCATTCCTTTTTCAAACCTGCTGGCAGGCCGCCGTGGTGATCCCAGTCCTGATGAAACAATTGCACAAAGCGAACTCCCCGCTCTACCAAACGACGAGCGAGAAGACAGTTTGCGGCGAATGAACCAGGCTTCTTAACGTCGGGCCCATATAAATTCAAAACATGTTCCGGCTCGTCCGCTAAACTATTCACTTCGGGGATCGATGACTGCAATCGATAAGCCATTTCATACTGGGCTATCCGTTCGTCAATAGCCGGGTCGAGTGTCCTCTGTCGCTGGTGCTGATCCATCTCCCGAGTCAAGTCCAACATGGATCTGCGCTGCGTTCGAGAAACCCCATCGGGATCATTGAGAAAAAGAACTGGCTCGACTCCGGCCCTCAACTGAACTCCCTGATACCGGGACTGCAAGAATCCACTTCCCCAAAGCCGTTGATACAACGGTTGCCCGCCTTTATCCTTAGTTACTAGAACGACAAACGCAGGCAAGTTCTCGTTTTCCGTTCCTAATCCATAAGACATCCACGAGCCTATGGAAGGCCTACCAGCCATCTCAGACCCCGTCTGGAAAAAAGTAATCGCAGGATCATGGTTGATCGCTTGGGTCGTCATCGAACGCACAATGCAGAGCTTGTCCGCGATCTTGGCAGTGTACGGCAACAGTTCGCTAACCCATGCGCCCGAATCGCCGTGCTGTTGAAATTGAAAAATACTTCTTGCTATGGGTAGAATGGCTTGATTGCCACTCATGCCCGTTAGGCGCTGGCCTTTGCGTATCGAATCAGGCAACGGTTGGCCATGCTGCTCATTGAGAAGCGGCTTGTAGTCAAACAAAT
>JANLUJ010001009.1:0-3258 GCA_031363425.1 Pirellula sp. | reverse complement strand
TGTCCGAATCTTTGGGAAAGGATACGGTCCCACGAATTCTCCCGCCGGATCCGCCAAAGGAGACCTCCTGTATTGCTTGCGACTGGGTTCGTATCGTCTTGGTTCGCTCTTGTTCTTCCCAAGATGTATTTCCTAATTGAATGCGTTTTACATTGGTTCGAATAACAACGCCGCCAGGGGCTACGCGAGTCACGATCGCCTTGCCATTTTTGTCAGCAATGACTTTTTCGTTGGAGAATTGCATTGCCGAATATTGACCGTCCGAAGTCCAGTAATTGGAAACCGAAACACTCGCTCCTTCATCAGGTCCATCTTTTGTTCGTAGATCTAATTGCAAAGTGACCCACTCTTGAAGTTGAATGGAGGTTGCCGTTACGAGTCGCGAGATGGCTATTTGAAAAAACCCTTTTTCGCTCCATACCGCCACAAACTCATCGGTGGGATCGAAAGGGAGGGATACCGTGCCTCCTTCTACATTGAATGTCTTTAACGGCTTGTTCGGTGAAAAGTCCGAAACCGCTTCAAGCGAATCATCTAGTCGGAATCGATCGTGCCTTTTTCCAACAACATACTTTGCGTTTGCGGCGATCGATCCGTCTGGTTCCAGCACTTCGATTTCGGATCTTGACAACGATCCTGGTGCATTTGATATAGCGGGATTATTGTTCGGGCTTTGAGTTGGCGGTGCCTTGGTTTGGATAGCGCCCTGTTGCACAGGTGTCTGAGCTACTAATCTGGCAGATACACTCGCCAGCCCTATTCCAACCGTCACAATCACAAAAGATTTAAGAAATCCCAATCTCGCGTGATTTGTTTCTTGCAAAATGGTTTGCACGCGCGTTCGCAGTGTATAGGGATCGAGGAACGCCAACGCGAACGGAGGAGCACTCGAACGAACCATCGCAGCCACTTCCACTAGAGTCTTTGCAAACGCGACTCGCAGCTCAGGTTTCCAAGCAACAACATCGATATCACAACACGCATCCTGCGTTTGCCTGAGCCTCTTTACAGCAAACCAAGAAACGGGGTGCCACCAAAAGACTCCTAAAACCATCATCGCAACGCGTTGGACCCAATAGTCACCACGTTTCAGATGCGCTATCTCATGCGCCAATACGGCGGTCAGGCCCTCGTTGGATGTTGTGTCCAACATGTTGTTCGGAAGAACGATCTGAGCGTTCCGACTGCAACTCCATAGCATTGGCGACATCGCTTGTTCGATAACTCGGATCTCCGGCGGGTGAGCAAGCCGAAATTGCAAAGCAATATGATTGGCAACCGACTGAAATGAATCGTCGGCTCGATAACTGGCTCGTAACCCTTGCTGAAATTGCCTCAGTCGCAACGCAAAAATGGCAAACCAAACAAGCGAGCCGCAAAGCCAAACCATGCCGACAACGGAAAGCCATGAGTAGGAAAACGGTCTGCTTGTCGAATGGTACAAATCTTCGATCGAGGCCATTATCTCTTTGAATTCGGTTCTGTCCGTGTCTGGATAATTGTTATCCGAGACGAGCGGCAGTTCGACGTGCCTAGGAGTCATGGCTTCAGCCGTTTTGGCATTCGAGTTAACTTCATGGCTATCCATCGCCACAACTGGCCTACCAACCGGTTGCTTCGGAGGGAGCAGCGGCAACTCGCAAAAAAGGAACGAAGGTACCATGAATTTTGCCAGCACAACCATCCACAACAAATTGGCGATTCGTACATTTTTCGCCCACCTCGATACGCCCTCCGCGATCAATGCCAACACGATAACGACGATCGAATTCTCAACCGCAAACCGTACCCAAAGTTCGTAGATCATGATTTTTTCCTTTTGCTGGCTGGAACTTTATGCTCGTCGATGAGTTTGCGAAGCGAACTCAATTCTTCTGCCGACATCGACTTGGATTCAACGAGATGGGTCAAGAATGGAAACAAGGAACCGTCAGAAAGCTTTTGTGCCAGAGTATTTAGTTGCTGGCCGGCAACATCTGACTGTGACACCATCGCCGAGAAAACGTGTGGATGCCGACTTCGATCGCGAACCACCAGTTTCTTCGCTTCAAGGCGTTGCAGCATCGAATGGACCGTGCCAACATCCGACGCAGTCCCCATCGGATAGAGTTCATCGACCAATTGACGCGACGTTAAGGCTCCCCTGGCCCACAGCTGTTTTAGGACGGTCAGTTCCGTATCCGTTATCCGACTCGGTGCTTTCATTTGTAGCTCGTTAAATGCGTTGAATTGTCCGTTCTTGCCGTTCGTTATAGGCGTTATGCCTAAACATATTAGGCATAACGCCTAAGCACAAGAGGACAAGTCACTTATAATGCGAGTGACCAACTTTTGGCAGAAAGATGTGAGGTGAAAAATGGAAGCACAGTGGATGTGCCGTGCTATTTTTTGCCCTCCATTTTTCTGCCTGATCTAGAGTTGAAGAGGTTCGGAACAAGATCACTGCGTTAATTAGGTTTCCGAATGCAAGAACATTTGCGATGGCCAAGCATCTTCGGATCGGTAAAAATGTTGGCCGCTTGCTTTTACCCATCCCGCCACCCCATGTTCTTTGTAGGTATTTTATGAGTTTGATCGAAAACATCCGCGGCCGACAGATTTTTGACTCGCGAGGAAACCCAACGGTTGAGGTGGACGTTACTCTCGTCGACGGTTCGATGGGACGGGCCGCCGTTCCAAGCGGAGCAAGCACCGGGGCTCACGAAGCTTGGGAACTCCGAGACGGCGACAAATCCATGTATATGGGCAAGGGAGTTCTCCAGGCAGTCGATAACATCAACTCCAAAATTGCTGACAGCATGATCGGGGCGGACGCATTGGACCAACGCGGCATCGACCAAATGCTCTGCGATATCGATGGAACCCCCAACAAAAAAAACTTGGGCGCAAATGCCATCTTAGGCATCTCTTTGGCAACCGCCAAAGCGGCCGCTGTCTTCACGAACCAACCTCTCTATCGTTATCTCGGCGGCGCGGGAGCTCACATTCTGCCGGCCCCAATGATGAACATCGTCAACGGTGGCCAACACGCGGACAACTCGGTCGACGTGCAAGAGTTCATGGTCATGCCTCTAGGCTTCGAATCATTCACCGATGCATTGCGAGCGGGCACCTAAATTTTTCATAACCTAAAGAAAGTTCTGAGCGAAAAGAAACTCAACACGGCTGTAGGCGACGAAGGTGGTTTCGCTCCTGACCTCGGAAGCAATCGAGAAGCCCTCGACTTGATCATGGACGCGATCAAGCGCGCCGGGTACG